>JBBTZN010000032.1:0-7948 GCA_038061355.1 Patescibacteria group bacterium
TCAAGTAACGCTCATCGATGGGAGCTACCACGAAGTCGATTCGTCAGAAATGGCCTTCCAGATTGCGGGTTCGATGGCGGTTCAAGAAGCGGTTAAAAAGGCTAATCCGGCCATCCTCGAACCGGTTATGAAGGTTGAAGTGGTTACTCCGGAAGAGTACTTTGGCGATGTGATGGGTGACCTAAATAGTCGTCGCGGCCGAATTATGGGTAGCACCGAACGCGGTAATGCCAAAGTCGTTGAATCACACGTCCCCTTGGCGCAGATGTTTGGCTATGCAACCGACCTCCGTTCGATGACCCAGGGTCGCGCTAGCTATACCATGGAGTTTGATCACTACGAAGAAGTTCCGACGAATATCGCAATCGAAATTATTGCTGGACGAAAAAAATAACCTGATCACTCCCTGTTGACAAAAAGTTGTCTAATCAGCTACATTAAACACACATTAGGAAGAAAGGAGTCCAATGGCTGCCAAATTCGAACGCACCAAGCCCCACGTCAATGTTGGTACAATCGGTCACGTTGACCATGGTAAGACGACCCTGACGGCGGCGATTACGAAAGTTTTACATAGCAAAGGTCTCGCCGAAAAGGCCGAAGCCGTCGATCAAATCGACAATGCACCAGAAGAAAAAGCGCGCGGGATTACAATTGCCCTCCACCACTCCGAATATCAGTCCGACAAGCGCCACTACGCCCACATTGACGCCCCTGGACACGCTGACTATGTCAAAAACATGATTACCGGTGCCGCCCAAATGGATGGAGCGATTCTTGTTGTGGCCGCCACCGATGGCCCAATGCCCCAAACTCGTGAGCACATTCTCTTGGCCCGCCAAATTGGTGTTCCCGCCATTGTCGTCTTCTTAAATAAGATCGATCAAGTCACCGATCCAGAGCTTATTGATCTCGTCGAAGAAGAAGTCCGCGATCTTCTGACCAAGTATAAGTTCCCCGGTAGCGAAACCCCCATTATTCGTGGCTCGGCCTTAAAGGCCCTCGAAGGTGATGCCGAGTCTATCGCGGCGATTGAAAAGCTTGTTGATGCCCTCGATAACTACATTCCTGATCCAGTTCGCGAGATTGACAAACCATTCCTGATGCCGGTTGAAGATGTCTTTTCGATTAAGGGTCGTGGTACGGTTGCCACTGGTCGCATTGAGCGCGGACAAGTCAAAGTCAACGAAGAAATCGAAATCGTTGGTCTTCGCCCAACGCGCAAGAGTGTAGTAACTGGCGTGGAAATGTTTAAGAAAGAGCTTGACTCTGGTCAAGCCGGTGATAACGTGGGAATTCTGATCCGCGGTATCGAACGCGAAGATATCGAGCGTGGTATGGTTCTCGCAAAAGCGGGCTCAATCACGCCACACACAGAGTTCGAAACTGAAGTCTATATTCTCACTAAAGAAGAAGGCGGTCGTCACACCCCATTCTTCAAAGGCTACAAGCCTCAATTCTACATCCGCACTACGGACGTGACGGGTGAAGTTGAACTACCAAGCGGTACCGAAATGGTCATGCCTGGCGATACAGTTAACCTCGTTGCCAAGCTTATTAGCCCGATCGCGATTGAAGATGGTATGCGTTTTGCTATCCGTGAAGGTGGTCGCACCGTCGGGGCTGGTGTTGTAACTAAAATTCTGAAATAATACGGGCAACAAGAGGTATATGGCGGAGAATAAATCTTCTTCAGGTGGCGTGGGACTGGGCATCGATTTTTCGCTTAACCCCTGCTCACCCTTGATCGCCCTCTTTCTTCTGCCGCCCATCACCATGTTTATTTGGTTCCTTGTAAAGTAACCGTTTCAGCAACAGGAGTTTGAACCTTATGGCCAAAGATAAGGCGCCTAAACAACGAATCCGGATTCGTTTGAAGGCCTATGACCATCGGATCATCGACAAATCGGCTCGAAAGATACTTGATACGGCTGAACGCACGGGCGCGATGGTGGCCGGACCCATTCCGCTACCCACCGAAAAGCGACGAATGACCGTTAATCGCTCCACCTTCGTGCACAAAGATGCCCGCGAGCAGTTTGAGATGCGAACGCATAAGCGCTTGATAGACGTGCTCGACCCATCACCCAAGACGATCGATGCGCTCATGAATCTCGACATGCCAGCCGGTGTCGATATCGAAATCAAGATGTAAAACATTAACCAGGTGGTTACTAAAAAACACTCCCTTGGGAGTGTTTTTTAGTAATACTCGCTTTCCACTAAATAACTCGTCATTGTCCCCGTCCGCCTCTGTGGGAGTTAGAGAAAGATTTACCACTCATTCAAATACGATCGTATTTAGATGAGTGGTAAATACAAACACAAGATTTTTTAGACTAAGCCTGGTATACTTTACTAATATTATGCAGATGTACAAGGGCATAACGAGTTTGTTAAAAATACCGCCCGGCTTGGCAGTCTCGGTCGGCAATTTCGATGGATTCCATCGCGGCCATCTTGAACTCATAAAGTCACTTCTTGCGTTACCTGATACACCTGGTTCGGCTGTTATTACGTTCGAACCGCACCCCCAGATTTTGCAGGAATCGTCAGTGCCGTTTCGGCCTCTCACAAGTTTGGCAACAAAATGTGCCCTTCTTGATAATTTGGGTGTTAACCATCTCGTTGTGCTGCCCTCCACGCCAGCGCTTTTTCGTCTATCAGCAGAGCAGTTTTGGCAAGAGCTTGTCAGTGTCCGGCCCCGAGCCATCCTAGAGGGTAGCGATTTTCGTTTTGGACACGAGCGGGCCGGGACAATAAAAGATCTTCAAGTTTGGGCGACTGCCGCGAAAATTTGTTTTCAGCTCGTTCCAGACGTCGTGGCCCAACTGGAAAATGAGAAGGTAACGGTTCATAGTACTCTTATTCGGCAACTGCTTGTCACGGAGCGAGTCAACGATGCTCTCTCATTGCTTGGCCATCCCTATGAGCTAACCGGTCGGATAGCTAAAGGTTTTGGCCGCGGCCAAGGACTTGGCTTCCCTACGGCTAATCTCACGGAGATAGAGACCCTTATTCCAGCCGACGGTGTCTATCAGGCCACGACAGAACTGGACGGGCGAGTGTATCCGGTCGCGCTCTCCATTGGTACTTTGCCAACCTTTGGGGACTATCCTCGCCAGGTTGAGGCCCATATTCTCGACTATACGAGTGAGTTGCAATCTACCCACCTAACGCTTAAGATCGAAAAATATCTTCGTCCCCAAATAAAATTTTCTAAAGTGGCTGATTTAATCACTAAAATTGAAGAAGATATAAAAGTTATCAGAAAAAATCAATAAGAGGCATTAGATGTCTAAGGAATGCGTTTTTTGTAGTCAAACAAGACAATCACAGCGAACAGTCCTAAAAACTTCTTTAGTCACCGCTTTTCTGTCAAATCCTCGCCTGATGCGCGGGCATCTGCTCATCGTCCCTAACCGTCATGTAGAACGCTTAGACCAGTTATCGCCCGAAGAGCGTCACGCCCTTATAGACACGGCAGCTAGCCTTCAAAGCATTATTTGTAATCAATTAGCACAAGGTTGTGACTTCCGTATCCACTTTCGACCTTTTCAGAAAGAAGATGGTATAAAAGTGAATCATCTTCACGCCCACTTACAACCCCGAGAACTGTTTGATGATCTCTATCAACAGAGTCAAAAATTTGAGACGAGCATTTATAAGCCGCTGTCTGATCACGAACGCAATCGTCTCATTAACCTCTTTATAGAGTTTCTCGCGGCTAATGTCTCAAATAATAAATTGGGGTAGAGTAATTTTATTATCATTAGTAGGACTTTCTCACTTTCGTCATTGCGAGCCACAGCGAAGTCACCGCTAGAGCGGGATCCCGCTGCGGCGGGACAATCTCGTAAACCTGAAAAACCAGATCGCCACGGCTAAAGCCTCGCGATGACAATTGGGAGAAAATGAGAAAGTCCTAATTGAGTTAAGAAAGGGGTGCTTATGGCTCATGTGACAACGACTATTGATCAAACTGTTATAATTCCGGCGACACCTGAAGAAGTCTATCGTGCCTATACCGATCCTGAAGAACACGCTGCCTTTACAGGCGCGGAAGCGTCGGGCGAAGCTAAAGTCGGTGAACCGTTCACCGCCTGGGGTGGTTATATCGAAGGGACCTATCTCGAGCTGGTGCCTAACCAAAAAATTGTTCAAGAGTGGTCTACGTCAGAATGGCCGGAGGGGTATCCTCCCTCACGATTAGAAATCACTCTCACGCCGCACCCTGATGGCACCGAACTACATCTGGTTCAAACCGAAGTGCCAACCGAACAAGCTCCGGATTATGAAGATGGCTGGCATACTTCGTACTGGCAACCACTCACGGCTTATCTCGAAGAGCACAAGGCCTAATCGTAATGCGCAAAAAGATGGTAAAATAAAGTTATGCAAGATTTTTGGAAAGCAGATATTTTCTTCGTTGTTACGACTTTTGCGGTTATTTTTGCGGCCGTCGTCTTTATTGTCCTGGCTTTTTATGCCCTCGTCATCCTTAAAGAAATTCGTCTGCTCGTTGCCCGTCTTCGGGCAGAAACTGATCAACTGGCGGATGACCTCCACGCCACGCGCGATCGCATTAGTAACGAAGGTTGGTTGACAGTCATGATGGGCCAATGGAACAAATACAAGCGGCGCCAACCAAAATCAGAAGGTAAAGTTACTAAGTAAGTGTAGTAGTGCAGGAGGTTGTATGGCTAAATCATCGAGTCCCAAAGAAGATCATCGGGTTTTGGCTGGTGCCGGAATCGCCGCTGCGGCCGCCGCGCTGGTGGCTGGTGCTTATTTCTTGTATGGACGCAAAGACAGCCCCGCCCGTCGGCAAAAAATTAAAGGCTGGGTTCTCAAGATGAAAGGTGAAGTTTTAGAACAGATTGAGCACCTCAAGGAAATCAACGAAACCGTTTATAACCAAATCGTTGAAACAGTCGCCAGTCAATATAGCCGAGTGAAGGATATCGATGCGAATGATGTCGCCAAGGTCGTCACCGAGCTTAAAAAACATTGGGTTGATATCCAAAAACATCTCGATAAAAAGACGCCGAAAGCCAAAAAGACAGCAACACGTCGCGCCCCAGTGAAAAAGAAATAATAGCCGTGACAGCCCCTACAAACCTAAGAACCTACAACCCAAGAAGCTAGTAACATGAATTTTGATGAATACCAACAAGCGTCTCGAATAACGGCCATTAATCCCAATGCCGAAACTGATCTGATTTATCCAACACTGGGATTGGCTAGTGAGGCTGGTGAAGTGGCGGATAAAATTAAGAAGATGATCCGTGACGACGACGGTCAGCTGACCGATGCGCGGCGGGCCGCCCTTTCTGACGAGCTCGGTGATGTCCTTTGGTATCTCGCGGCTCTAGCCTCAGTGATGAGTTTATCATTTGAAACAATTGCGACCGAGAATCTGGCCAAACTAAAATCACGCGCGCAGCGTAACCAGCTCCACGGTACTGGTGATATACGCTGATTAACGAGTATATCATTAGGTTTTTAGGTGATTAGCCCGAAGGCATAGTCGGTTTCTCCTAATAACCTACCACCTACAACCTAAGAACCTAAATGAGGTATATGAAATTTCGCAAAAGTTACGCCTATATTGACACTCAAAACCTCAACCTCGGCATGCGCGATTTGGGCTGGAAGCTTGATTTACGCCGCTATCGCCGCTTTCTTAAAGACAAATATGGCGTCCAAAAAGCCTATATGTTTATCGGCTACATGCCTGAATACGAAGAACTTTATAAAGCCTTTCACGCTGCTGACTTTGTCGTGATGTTCAAACCTCTCTCCCAGGTTTCGGCCGAGGGTAAAGTCAAGGGTAATATCGACGCTGATTTAGTATTGCAGGTGATGCTCGACTACCCAGAGTTTGATCGGGCCGTCATTGTCACCAGCGATGGCGACTTTCAGGGGTTGGTTAACCACCTCTATAATACAAACAAACTCGAAATTCTCATGAGCCCGAATCCCCGCAAAGTTTCCAACCTACTCGTCAGCGCCGCGCGCGAAAAAATCGCCTTTATCGACACTTTGCGAGACAAACTCGAATATCGTCCTAAAGCCCGGCGCCAAGAGGAAGAAGCTGATCAGTCTACTCCCGCGACATTTCCCGACGAAACCCAGTAGTGGAGAACAAAATCTTCGGGGGTTGACAGAGGAAAGACTAACCTGGTAGGCTTAGCGCAAGCTAGTCACCACGAACCGGTGATTCACGCGAGGTAAAATTCTACAGGCAGTTCTGCCGCTACGGGCAGACTGTTTTTACATGATGTTGTCATATAAGGATCTCCATGAAATTTTTGCTAGGTCGAAAAATTGGCATGACGCGAGTTTATGATGAACGTGGCCAGATTCAGCCCGTGACGGTTATTGAAGCCGGGCCGTGCGTTGTGACTCAAGTAAAAAATATCGCTTCTGACGGCTATACGGCTGTGCAACTGGCTTATGGTACGAAGAAACATCCGACCAAACCGCTTCAGGGACACTTAAAAAAAGCCGGTCAAACTTCCGCGGCACTCATTCGCGAAATCACACTCACGGACGAGACAGAAACCTATGAAATTGGCCAGGCCTTTGATGTTTCGAGTTTTGCCGCGGGCGATCAGGTTATGGTGATTGGCACTAGTAAAGGCAAAGGTTTTCAGGGTGTGGTAAAGCGCCACGGTTTTGCCGGTGGCCCCGCGAGCCATGGTTCCGATTTCCACCGCGCCGCCGGGGCGATTGGCGGTCGTTGGCCCCAACGGGTAGTTAAAGGCCGACGGATGGCTGGCCACATGGGCAGTGAACGGGTGACGGTTAAAGGCCTAACCGTTATGCATATCGACCTTAGTCAGAATCTAATTGCCGTCTCGGGCGCAATTCCTGGCCCCAAGCGGGCGATTGTTGAAATCCGAGGTCAGGCATGAACTTGATAATGTATCCTTCGTCTGGCGAATCAGTCACGCTGGCCTTACCGACTGAAGTCGACACCGTGACGGTGACTCCACAGCTCTTGCACCAAGCGGTCACGGCCGAAGCGGCCAACCTTCGTCAACCGCACGCCCACACGAAAACACGGGCCACCGTGAGGGGTGGTGGTAAAAAGCCGTGGAAACAAAAGGGTACCGGCCGCGCCCGCGCCAGTTCGAATCGTTCACCACTTTGGGCCGGTGGAGCAGTTATTTTCGGGCCCACGCCAGAGCGCAATTTTCATCGCCGACTCTCGTCTAAAATGCGAGCTCGAGCTTTTCAAATGGCTTTTGCGACGCAACTTAAAGAAGATCATTTTCGTGTGATTCCGGATTGGTTGGGTCTTAATGGTAAGACGAAGCAACTTCTCGCGCGCCTAGAAACTCTGCCCAAGTTAGGCCATCGGTTACTTGTGGTCGCCCCGAAGCTTTCCACTGAACTTATTTTGGCTGGACGAAACGTGCCGGCTATCCAATTAGCTGAAGCCGCTTCGGTCCGCACAACGGATTTACTTCTGGCCGACACCGTTATTCTTGATCAGGCCGCTCTTTCCGTGATGGTTAAGCGCGCCTTTGCTGTCGATTTGTCGACTATGCTTGCGAAACCGCAAAAATCCGACGAAGGCAGCGAATCTACGCTAGCTGAAGATACAGAGATATCAGGCGAGCTGACAGACGCTCCGCGAGAGGCGGATCAATGATCGTATTAATTCGACCAATTATTACCGAAAAAGCTCTGCGGCTGGCGACTAACCGTCAGTATACTTTCGAAGTTGATCGACGCGCCAATGCGATTCAAATCGGCAAAGCTGTGGCGGCCGAGTATAATGTCACAGTTTCGTCGGTTCGGACATCAAATATCGCTGGAGTTGTGCGTCGTTTTCGCAAAGGTCAAGGCCACACCCGATCGTGGAAAAAGGCCGTCGTGACCATTACTAAAGGTGGTAAAATTCCCGGTTTTGAAATTGAAGTCGAGTCCAAAGATA
>JBBTZN010000033.1:0-7708 GCA_038061355.1 Patescibacteria group bacterium
AGGTCTGACTGACCATTCCTAAAACTGTATCTGAATCAAAATTAAAAACGGCCGCTTGTTCTGGCCGTAAATGGGCCACAATCGGCACCTTCGCCGCCACATATTCAGCCCGATCACGATGATGGTCAAGGTGGTCACTGGTAATATCGAGGATAACGGCGATTTCGGGGCTTTGTTCCATATCCTGAAGTTGAAAGCTGGATAGTTCTAAAACTACCCAATCGAGAGGCGTTAAATCATCCAAGAACTCAAAAGGATCCCGGCCAATATTGCCCGCCAGAAAAATATTCGGCTGATGGACTACGGCTGATGGACTACGGCTTTCACCGTAGTCTGCAGTCTGTAAGCTGTTAGCTTTTAAAATTTCAAAAATGAGCGATGCGGTTGTCCCCTTCCCTTTTGTTCCCGTCACGCCAATAATTTTGGCTGGTGACAAAGCAAAAAAAAGCTTCGTTTGGCTCGAAATTTCCACCCCCGCCGCCTTAGCCTGTTGGATAAACGGTGAAAGATAGGGAATTCCTGGCGAACGAATAACCAGCTCAAAATCGGTCAAATGCGAAAAAGCATCTGCCCCCAGCCGCCACGCCACTTTTTGCTCCCAAGCCGGATTATCTAAGCGAACAGCCGGATTTTGATCGCAAATTGTCACTGACTCCGCCTTATGTTTGAGTAGCCAGGCCACCAGGGCTTGATTATTAATACCGACGCCGAGAACAGCAATCCTTCGGGCAAGCAGGTAATCAAGCGTCAAAGCAGTCATTGTCCCCTCCTAACTCTGAAAAATGAGGGCAAAAGCCACACCCAAAACGGCAAACAGGCCGCCTAGCACCCAAAAACGCATCACAACTTTCGGCTCCGGCCAACCCAAAGCCTGAAAATGGTGATGAACCGGCGCCGCCCGAAAAATTTTCTTGCCCAGAAATCGTTTGCTGATAATTTGCAGGGGCGATGTGAGGCCATCAAGCACAATTACGGCGGCGATAATGGGCAAAAAAGCGACCGTTTTTGTGAGGAAGGCCATGACAGCCAGCGTCATCCCAAGACTCATCGAGCCTGTATCACCCATAAAAAATCGCGCTGGATAGATATTGAACCACAAAAAGGCCAACAGCGCTCCAACCACCACCGCGCAAAAAGCCGCCAAGTCCGGATTACCAAGCACCAAAGCGATGACCAGGTAGGCCAGATAGGCAATCATCAAAAGACCGCCCGCCAGACCATCTAGACCATCGCTAATGTCGGTCGCAAACGCCATATAGACAACTACTAAGATGAAAATGGGGACATACCACCACCCGAGAGCCAGTGGCTCAAGGAGACCCGGGACGGAGAGAGGCCGATCTAGCCAGTCGAGTTTAACCGCAAACCACCACGAACCCACCCCGGCCACGAGCGTATAAAGCGGCAACTTAAGCCAAAACGCAAATCCGCCTCGATGTGGTCCAATTCCATAGATGTTAAGCAAATCATCGGCTGCGCCAATAAGGCCTGTCGCAATCAGCGTGAAAAGCAGGAGTCGGACAGCCCCGCTCGAAGCCAAAAAGTTTAAATCAGGTCGATCAAACAGCGTCGCGGCGAATGAGACACCAATCAAAACAAGGCTCGTGGAGAGCCAAATAATTATTCCGCCCATCGTCGGAGTTTGTTCTTTATCCTTATGATAACGCCGAAAGATCGGTGCTTCTCGACCCAAAATATCTGTATCTCGAATGCGCTTACCTAAATGATAGCGATAGAGAATCGTCGTAAAAAAAGGCGTGATAGTAATTGCTAAAGCAAAAGCCAAGGCTAAAAGCAAAAAAATCTGTGTCACATCTGTAAACTGAAGATTAACCATGGGTCTCCTTCCAGCCTTGGCGAAGTGCCTCGACAACTTTTTCCATCATAACCCCCCGCGAGCCTTTCACTAAAATAAAATCATGGGGCTTTAAGAACTGGAGAATCTCATCTGCCGTCGCGGTGCTGGTTGGGAACCAATGTTCCCCGGCGTAATTTCGGGCCAGTTCCCCCACTCCGATCACAAGATCAGCCTGTGCTCGGGCAATTTTCCCTACTTTCCGGTGATAATCAGGGCCCGCCGTGCCCAGTTCGAGCATTTCACCTAAAATCGCGACGCGCCGCCTCTTTTTAGGAGTGGTTTCCGCCAGCGTATCAAGCGCCAGTTCCATCGACAAGGGATTGGCGTTATAAGTATCATCAAACACCGTGAATGTCCCTACCCTGATAGTTTCCAGTCGGCCGTGCAGGGACACAAAATGCTTTAACGCTTCAGAGCTGACAGATTTGGGTAACTGAAAAAAACTACCAACGGCTTGAGCAATTCCCTTCGATAGCTCGACGCCTCGCCCGGCAACTAGCACGGTCTTGGCCCGTGACAGCCGTTTTAAGGCTGCCGTTTTTTGGTTATCCTTAGCCAAAATAACGAGTCCGCGGGGCGATACTGCCCGAACCAGCTGGCCTTTTTCCTCACCTACTCGCCCAATCGTTTCAAAACGTTCCAAGTGAGCCGGCCCTATAGCAGTAACACAGGCAATTGTCGGAATGGCTAAGCCAACGAGACGAGTAATATCCCCCGGCTGATCCGCCGCATACTCTAAAACTAAAACATTGGGATAGTCGGCCACCGTCACAAATCCTAAGGCCCGAAGTGGCACAATAGCCAGCAACCCAAGCCAACTCAAAAGACCTGTTGGGGCCTTAACATATCCCAAAATAGCCAGTGGTAAACCGAATTCGGTATTCAGATTACCACTTGCCTTACTCACTAAACCGACTTTAGGAAAGGCCTTGGGGTGGGTAAGCACAGCGGCAATCGCCTCTTTTGTCGTTGTCTTCCCAACCGATCCCGTCACACCCACCACCCGCGGCCGACGTTCCGCCAACACAATTCGAGCCCAAAAAAAGAGATAACTGATGACGAGTTTTTTGAAAAAGTCTTTCATAGAATTAATAATTTACAATTCTCAATTTTCAATCAATTTTTAATGACTCCAGGACTTACGCACTTTCTCCTTAACCTCTCCTTAACCCCAGGGGTTAAGACGCCCGGAAACGCCTGGGGGTTTCACGGGAAGTGCGTAAATCGTAGATTCAAGGCACAAATGTAAATTCACTGGAAATTGTAAATTGAGAATTGAGAATTATTTGATCGGTTCCGTCGGGGCAATTCGATAGTAATTCAACATATATTGAGCAATTTCCCCAAAGGTGGGGGCGGCCGAACTTTCCGCAAACTTAACGGTCTTCGGGCGATCTAATTTAACAACCATAGCAAAACGAGGTTTATCTGCCGGGAAAAAACCGCCAAAGCCACCAATGT
Organism: Patescibacteria group bacterium; assembly: GCA_038061355.1. GTDB lineage: Bacteria > Patescibacteriota > UBA1384 > JBBTZN01 > JBBTZN01 > JBBTZN01. The sequence goes on from JBBTZN010000033.1 coordinate 3,320, forward strand.
GCTGATCGTCATAATAGCCTCCCCCTTCTTCAATTGGTCGAGAAATTTGCGCCGTTCCTGTCTTGCCCGCAATCTTATAGCCGGCAACTTTCGCCCGTTTTCCATGACCCAGCTCGACGACTGATACCATCATACCAGCAATTTTGGCCGATGTGGTCGGCGAGATGGCTGATTCTTCTCTAACTTTGGATTCTGTTTCCTGCCTAACTGCACCATCTTGATCCAGGATTGCCGCGACAAGGTGTGGTTGCCTAACCTTACCACCATTCGCCAAAGTTGCCATAGCGCTGGCGATTTGAAGCGGCGTGGTGGCAATACCCTGACCAAAGGCGAGCGTGGCGCGCGTGGTATTATGCCAGCTCGAAAGAGACGGTAACCGACCAGCTACTTCGCCGGGCAGATCGATGCCTGATTCCTGGCCAAAACCAAACTTTTTGAGGGCGGCATGCAGAGCCTCGTTACCTAATTTATCAGCTATCCAAACCATCGCCACGTTATCGGAATTTTCCAAAACTTGGGTCATTGTCTCGTGGCCAAAGGCCTTATTTTCGGCCGTGTTAATGCGATATCCATCGACAATTACTTCATTGCCAAAATCACCGGTTGTTTCAGGTTCAATTAACCCGGCGTTGATGGCCGAAGCCATCACAATCGTTTTAAAAATCGAACCTGGCTCCCAAACCGATCCGATGGCCGGATTAGCGAATCTACCAACTTCTTCTTTAGAAACATTTCGGTATTCATTGGGATTAAAATCAGGTTGATTGGCCATCGCCACGATCGCCCCCGTTTTCACATCAATAATCACCACTGTTCCGCCCTCGGCCTGGTATGTTTCGATCGCCTTTTTAAGCGTCATCTCCACAAAACCTTGAACATTGCGTTCGATTGTGAGAACAATAGCTGAACCGTCATTAACAGGCCGCGACTCGGTGGCTGAAAATAGCCGACCGCGAACATCCCGTTCGGCGAGGACCTCGCCACCAGTCCCTCGCAAATCTTCGTCATAAGTTTGCTCAATGCCATACGTCCCGTGGCCCTCGGCATTCACAAAACCTAAAACTTGCGAGGCCAGATATCCCTCGGGATAAAAACGGTCCGACTCCTCCGTAAAAAAAACGCCCGGAAGATGCAGAGTGGCAATTGCTGCTTCATCGTCTTCCGACAAACCCTTAGCCAGTGGTGGCAAGTAAAGGCGATGGTTATTGATTTTGTCAAAAAGCTCGTTTTCACTCATCCCCACCCACGAGGCCAGTTTTTGAGCCGTCTCACGCGGATCTTTAAGATTTTTCGGTACCACCGATAAACTGTACGTTAATCGATCTTGCGCCAAGGCTTTAAGGCCCGGTTTATCTTCCGTGCCGGTACTCACGTCTTGCGCGTAAATTGTCCCCCGACGGGGAACGACTTCTTTGCGAACTAAATACTGCTGTTCAGCCCTGGCCCGGGTTGCCTCGTGCACAACCACTGTTTTGACAAACAGCCGAATGCCAAACAAAACCATCACAAAAACAAGCGTCCCAGCCACAAAACTAAGACGACTGGCGAAGGTATCAACTTTCGGACTATAAGTCCGCCGCATGGCCGCCACCTGGCCCGTTACTGACGCTGCGCAACGGGCTGGGGCGTATTGAGATAAGTCACATCTTTAACCCGCTCCCAGCTAGGAGTCTGACCTTCAGCTTGAGGCTCGGTCGAAAATTCCTTCTGAATACTTTCGAGGGTTTTCAGCCGAGTCGCTTCTATTTCCAAACGTTCGCGATCGTCTTCCAAACCTTTTTTCTTCTCTTCAAGGAGTCGAAATTCGTTCGCTCGTGTCGCGCCCCGCGTTGATTGAGCAAGATAAAGAAGGGCCACGGCGGCGAGTAAACCAATAAAGACGAACTTCAAAGAAATAGTTCCGAAATGGATTGATCGCGTTAGGGTGCGTCGGCGTTGGCCTGCCATTTGATTATTTGTTTCGGAAAGTAACATCATAGACTCCGTGTAAATTTTGTTTAGATCTTTTGGATGGCGCGTAATTTAGCACTCCGAGACCTGGGGTTTGTTCGTTGTTCTTCAGGAGTAGCAATGACAACTTTCTTAGTGAGAAGGCTGCCAGCTCCTTCTTTGGCTCGAGCCGAAAAAAAATGTTTCACGAGACGATCTTCAAGGCTCTGAAAACTGATAATAACCAACCGACCACCAGGGCGTAAAATGCTCCAAATTGCCGCTAAGCCGTCTTCAAGATGTCCGAGTTCGCAATTTGTGGCAATCCGCAATGCTTGAAATAGTTGCGAGAGACGGCGCGGATGAGACAAACCACTCGCCACCTTGAGATCGTACGTCGTCGTGATTGGACCAAAATTTTTAAGTCGCCGCGCTAATTGCTGCCCGCGCGAAAGTTCTCCATACGTTTCGAGAATATTCGCTAGTTTGGCAGCAGACCATTTTGCAAGATGTGCCGTGGCTGGTAAACCCCGAGATTGATCAAACCTTAAATCAAGCGGCCCCTCTAAACGAAAGCTCATTCCCCGGTTGGCATCAGCCAATTGAAGTGATGACAAACCGAGGTCAAGCAAGGCGCCGTCAATATCTGACCACTTCAGCTCTGTCAGGAGCTCTGCGACATCGGCATAGCTCCTATGAGCTAAGTGAAGCCGTGGTTGGTCTTTGGCTAAAGTCTGGCGAAGCCTCTTGATTACTTTTGGGTCACGATCGAGACCCAAAACAACTCCGGCAGGAGCTGAAGCTTCGAGGATTGCCTGAACATGGCCACCACCACCAACGGTTCCGTCGAGATAGTGACCAAACGACTTGGGGGCAAGATAACTGATTACTTCTTTAAGGAGCACTGGCTGGTGAGTCATCACCAACTCACTTTCTTTCGAGCAGGTAATCCCCTTGCCCCTCCCCCGGTATTACACCAGGGGAGCGAGCAAAGGTTTTTGCTTTTTGTTTCTGCCGAGCCCATGTCCGCCGTGGCGGACCGACGAATAATAAGTCCTACGATGTTTAAGCTCGGAGCGTGAGGTGCTACGGGACCATCTCCATCGGGGATGGTCCAGCCCCTCCTAGAGCCCCATCCGCCATTCGGCGAATCGGACGTGCACCTTGGTTTTTGTTTGTGCGTGATGGAGTGTTGGTGTCCCACCTTAGCAGGACCCTCCTTATCCACCACTTTGGCACGCACAAATCATTTGTAAATTCGAAATTCGAAGCACCAAATCCGAAACTTTTTGAATTTGAAAATTTCGAATTTGTTTCGGATTTCGACCTGCCTACCGGCAGGCAGGTATTCGGATTTAGATATTTAAAGTAGACAGATCTTCTTCCACCGAATGGGCACTCTTGTAAGTCTCCCAGGCTTTCTTTTCCCAGATCTCTACTCGATTAAACACACCAGCCACCGTGACTTCGCCTTTTAAGGTGGCGTAATCGCGCAGATAACTAGGCAAGAGAATACGGCCCAGCTTATCGAATTCCACTTCCATGGCGCCGGCCAACATCAATCGTGAAAACGACCGGGCCTTGGGATCAGATAGCGGTAACGCGGCAATCTTTTCCGCCAGTTTCAGCCACTCATTTTTCGGGTACACGAAGAGGCAGGTATCAATTCCGCGGGTTACGACCGCGCCGTCTTCCAGATCGCGTCGCATTTTGGCAGGAATTGCCAACCGGCCTTTGTCATCAATGGAATGGGTGTATTCACCGACAAACACGTTGCTCCTTTTCCCTTTGTGAGTTTTCCACAGTTTACCATGGTTTTCCCCACCTTTTTCCACAACCTTCCACTTCGTGCCACAATAGTCTCATTCGTCGCCACCCATGTCAACCCCTCACATGAAATCACTCTGCTCTGCACCATAAAAACGAAGTCTTGTCATTAGACTTCTTTCATGTGAGGGGTCAAGCCGTGGATAACTTTTAATAAAAAACGGAGCCTGTGAGCTCCGTTTTTTACGATCAGATTTAATATTCAATCTTTTAAGGGTGGTATTTCTTCTGGTATTTCTACGGATTCCTGGGGAGCCATAATTTCTGGCCGCTTTATTTCCTCGTCTCTGGCCATCTCTTCTAACGCCGCCACTTCTTTGGGATGATCTCGGGCGTATTGTTCCAGCTCTTCGTCACTTCCTGGGGCGGGCGCTAATCCGTCTGGTGTCATTATCTCCTCCTAACTCACTCTTTCATTAAGATATGTTCTAAGATCCGTTATCTGCACCGATTCCTGCGCCATTGTATCCCGATCGCGAACGGTCACCATCCCCTTCTCAAGAGTGTCAAAATCAACAGTCACGCAATAAGGCGTCCCGATTTCATCTTGGGCATAGTAGCGCTTGCCAATATTGCCGCGGTCATCCCACGCAATCGGACCGATTGCGTGCCCTGAACTTGTCGAATGGGCAA
>JBBTZN010000034.1:0-2728 GCA_038061355.1 Patescibacteria group bacterium
TTATAGTAGTACCAGACGGGTCGAGCGAGATAGAGCCAACTCCACCACCGCGAGGCGTAAGGGTGAGTAGCCGTGAGATGTTCGTGAAAATTCCAGGTCTGTCTGTGCCAATCAAAGAGATAGTGCCAAAAACCTACACCTGGATCGCGAACATTAAGCGTAAATGAAGCGATATAAATCCCTAAGGGAATAATCAAAAAGCTGGCTAATTTTGTCAAAAAGCTGGTTGGTGGCACGGCCCGGTGGAGGCTCCACCACCAAATAAAGATAACTCCAAACGGGGCGACGGCAGTCCATTTGGTAGCGAGGGCAAGCCCCAAAAAGATACCGGTTGCAAGTAACCGAAGATTAGCTTCTTTAGCTTGTGTTGCATCTCGGTAATGGAGAAAAGAAAGATAAGCGGCGAGCGAAAACGTCACCAAAAAACTGTCGAGGAGGGCGATTCGGGTCTGAACCAAGATGAGACCATCGATCAGAACGAAGAAGGCGGCCAGGGCGGCGATGCGCCGAGAATTCTGAATTCTGAATTCTGAATGACGAATGAGCTGTCCGCTGTCAGTGAATAATTTTCGTGCCACGAGGTAGGTGAGGGGGACAATAAAGAGGCCAAAAAGGGCCACGGCAAAACGCCAACCGACCGGTCCCAGGCCACTAGCGGGGTCAGACCCAAAAACCTGGCCACCAATCCCAATTAAGAGTTTACCCAGCGGTGGGTGGACATCAAAAAATTTAATTCCCTGGAGATAGTCGTGACCCCATTTGGCGTAGTAGGTTTCGTCGAAGACGATTTCACCGGGCCAGCCGAGACGCCAAAAACGAAGAATGACACTTGCCAGCGTCAAGCTTAAAAGAATCCAAAACTCCGTGTGCTGCGAGCCCCTCCGCATGATGGTTTAATTGTATCAGGAGATATTGCTTTGCACAGCACCGGCTTTACGGGTGAGAGTAACACCAGTAGAATAGACAAATATGAAACTCGTTCAATTTTTTATTGGCGATCAACACAAGCGGGAGATGAAACGTCTCGCGCCACTAGTCGATCGAATTAATAGTCTGGAAGTCGAGTTTGAGAAGCTAACCGATGAGGCTCTGCGGGCTAAGACCAGTGAGCTTCGCCAGCGATTTTCGGAGCGGGTGCAGGCGACTTTGGGTGATTTAGAGAGCCAATTATTTACGGAACCTGATGAGATGATTCAAAATAAGATTCGGCAGCGGTTTGAACAGCATATTCTTGACGAACTTATTCCCGAAGCCTTTGCTACTGTTCGCGAGGCGAGTAAACGGGTTCTTGGGATGCGCCATTTTGATGTGCAACTGCTGGGTGGCATGGTGCTCCATAGCGGTAAGATTGCGGAGATGCGCACTGGGGAGGGTAAAACACTTGTTGCTACTTTACCGGCCTACCTCAATGCCATTGCCGGGCACGGCGTGCATATTGTAACCGTCAACGACTATCTGGCGAAACGCGATGCCCAGTGGATGGGGAAACTGTATAACGCTCTCGGGATGAGCGTTGGGGCAATTGGCCACGAACAAAGCTGGCAATATGCTACCACGAGTAAATCCGAAATCAGCCACCGCCAAGGCGGGGTCCCGCCAAGGCGGGAAAATCCGAAATCCGAAACAAATTCAAATGACCAAAATTCAGAAAAAGAAAACCTACAACCTGATTCTGATTGGCCTAACCTTGCACCGGTTTCTCGCCAAGAAGCCTATGCCGCGGATATCACCTATGGCACGAATAATGAGTTTGGTTTTGATTACCTTCGCGACAATATGGCCCAACAGGCTAGCCAACTCGTCCAACGACCGCTCTGGTACGCTATTGTCGATGAAGTGGACTCAATTTTGATTGATGAAGCCCGAACACCCCTCATTATTTCGGCTCCGGCGGAAGAGTCGACCAATCTCTATCAGACATTTGCTGCGGTAGCTAAGCGTTTGAAAAAAGATATTGACTATACAGTCGATGAAAAGTTTCGAAGCGTGACGATTACGGATGTGGGTATTGGCCACGTTGAGGATTGGATTGGCATCCCAAATTTGTATGCTCCGGAGCATGTGCAACTTGTTCACCATATGGAAGAGGCTTTAAAGGCCCAGGGCATGTTTAATCGAAATAAAGATTATGTTGTTCGAGAGGGCGAAGTCGTCATCGTTGACGAGTTTACAGGTCGTATGATGCCTGGCCGACGGTATAGTGAGGGTCTCCACCAGGCTATCGAAGCCAAAGAGGGTGTGGAGATTAAGCGTGAATCTGATACTTTAGCCACGATTTCTTTTCAAAATCTCTTTCGCCTTTATGCCAAACTGTCAGGTATGACCGGCACGGCTATCACGGAGTCGGAAGAGTTTTGGAAGATTTATCAAATTGATGTGATTCAGATTCCAACGCATCGAGCGATGGTCCGGATCGACCACCAGGATTATGTTTTTAAAACGGAGGCGGCCAAGCTTCAGGCAGTTATCAAAGAGATTAAAAAACGGACGGAGCGCGGCCAACCAGTTTTGGTCGGGACAGTCTCGGTCGACAAGAACGAGCGATTGTCACGCCTTTTGAAACAAGCGGGCGTGAAACACCAACTCCTCAATGCGAAGCATCATGAGCGTGAGGCGAAGATTATCACCAATGCCGGCAAACCGGGAGCAGTGACGGTGGCGACAAATATGGCCGGCCGCGGGGTGGATATTCTTTTGGGCGGCGAACCACCCAAATCAGAAGACAGAA
>JBBTZN010000035.1:0-1142 GCA_038061355.1 Patescibacteria group bacterium
AGGGTAACCGGCAAAAACGTGTTGGTTTTTCGGCTAGTTTCCTCCTGTTAATTGCCAAGAAGTAATGTCGTATGACATTACTTCAGTATGAAACAACGAGGTAATAGGTACTGTAGCGCCTGCCAAACCAAGCTACAGAAATGGGGCAAGACGCCGGCTGGCACGCAACGCTGGCGCTGTCCAATGTGCATCGTTACCCAAATTCGTCCACGGCCTGACCTTGCCCGTGCCTTGCTACTGGAGCGGTTCGTTCAGTGGCTCCTAGGTAAGTTGTCTCAGGTCGAACTGCCTATTGCCGACCGAACGTGGCGACAGCAGATCGAGTGGTGCTGGGCAATTGTACCCAGGCCTGCTCCGACGAATGAGGTTCGCCCGATCATTCTCCTGGATGGGATCAAGGTTGGTTCTCTCGTCTGCCTCATTGCCCGAACCCCAACGGCGGTCATTGCCTGGCGCTGGGTGGGTTGGGAGTCGTCCACGACCTGGTCGCTGTTGCTCGAACGCATCCCCGCTCCAACCATCGTGGTCTGTGACGGCCAGAAGGGAATCCTGCTCGCCATTACGCGATGTTGGCCCACGGCTCGGATCCAACGCTGTCTCTTCCACATCTGGCAGAACGTCCGTGCCAAGCTAACACTCCATCCGCACACAATAGCCGGCCAGGAACTCCTCCACCTCACCAGGGGCCTGTGGCTCGTGAAAACCCAGGCGGATGCGCTGGGCTGGCAGCAGCACTTACAGGAATGGTTCGAGTGCTACGGTCGCTTCATCCAAGAGCGAACCTACTACGAACAATCGGTCTTGCGCCGCCGCCGCTGGTGGTACACCCACCGAGGCGTCCGGTCTGCGTACCGACAACACAAAGAGCTGGTCAACAATGACCAGCTCTTTGTGTACCTCGACCGAACGCTGACGGCCGACGTAATCCCGAGAACAACGAACTACGTTGAGGGTGGGATCAACTCGCCGCTCCGAACGCTCCTCAAACATCACCGTGGCATGAACCAACTCCATCAACAGCGTCTGGTTGAGTGGTATCTCTACTCACGGATGATGGGGCAAAAACCAACACGAAATTGCCTATAACTTACTAATAATGGTATTTTTCTTCTGTTTCAGATTAAATAGGAATGGTCCCTCAG
>JBBTZN010000036.1:0-5628 GCA_038061355.1 Patescibacteria group bacterium
CATCTCCTTGTTGGTGATCGACTTTTGGCTTAACTGGTTGGCCAGCCAGATCAGTCACCTCTTTGGTAAATTGACCAGTGGCGTTAACGTGCCAAATTGCCGGCAGATTTTTATCGAGCGCCAACTCCATATCCTCCGCCCCAAAGGCCGGTGCCAAATGAACGATGCCACTCCCCTCTTGACCAGAAACATAGGTTGCCGCCTGAATTTTCCAAATATTTTCTTTATGCGGCAGGTCAGCATTTTTATAATAGGTAAACAACGGTTCATAACTTTGGCCTAAGAGTTCAGAGGCCGGCACGTCGCGTAACACTCCCCAATGATCTTGGCCTGTTAAACCGCCTTGTTCTGGCCCCAATATCGCTAAGCGGCTCTTAGCCAGAATCAAATGCCGAACTTGGTCAGGGGTAAAATACTCAACCTCAACATAAGTCAACTCGGGATTAATCACCACGGCCGTATTACCTGGCAGTGTCCACGGTGTCGTTGTCCAGGCGAGCAAACTCGGACCTTTGCCATGATTAAGGGGAAACGTAACAAAGACCGAGATATCGGTGATGTCTTTGTAGTTATTGTCCATGGCGATTTCAGATTGAGCGATTGGCGTTTCACAACGTGGACAGTACGGAAGGACACGCGTGCCCTCGTACAATAAACCCTTCTTATGAAGCTCGGCCAGCGCCCACCAGACGGATTCGATGTAGGTATTGTCCATCGTCTTGTACGAACCGTCAAAGTCAACCCACCGCGCCATTCGCTCGACGGTTTTTTTCCACTCCTGGACGTAGGCTAAAACTTTGCTTCGGGCCTGATCGTTAAACGTATCAATACCCATTACTTCAATGTCTTTTTTACCGGAGATACCCAGCTCATTTTCGACAATGTTTTCAATCGGTAAGCCATGACAATCCCAGCCCCACCGCCGCTCGACATACTTACCCCGCATCGTCTGATAGCGAGGGACGGCATCTTTAATCGCACTGGTTAAGATATGGCCATAGTGTGGCGTGCCGGTGGCAAACGGTGGGCCATCATAAAAAGTGTAGCGCGGGCCATCTTTCCGAGCCGCCATGGATTTCCAAAAAATATCTCGCTCGCGCCAAAAAACAAGGAGCTCTTCTTCTTGCTTAGCTACATCAGATTTTTGGAGCGGCTTATCAATTGACATACTGACATTCTATCAGGAGAAGTCGCTGTCGCAAATAAATTTTGCGAGTTCTATCACTTCTTCTTAACTTTTAATCTCTTTAGGACTTACGCACTTTTGGAAAAACCCCAGGGGTTTCCGGACGTTTTAACCCCTGGGGTTAAAGAGAAAGTACGTAAGTCCTGTTCTTACTTATTCCGTGTTCCCCTATCCATCGCTACGTTGGAGAGCGCATCGGCTTCTTTATTTTCGCGGCGCGGGATATGCGTAAATGTCACGCGGCCGCCCAGGGTAATAATCAAATCACGAATGCGCCAATAGAGAGGTTTTAGACCCTCGTTTTTTATTCGATAGAGGCCCAGCATCTGTTTGACGATCAGTTCGGAGTCCATCTTGACATCAACTTCCACTGGTTGACCACCTGACAACTCACGCACTCGCTCCAAAGCCGTCACCAACCCCCAATACTCGGCCTGATTATTGGTCGTTTCGCCCAGATATTCGGCGATCTCCGCCAAGTTTTTGCCGGCTTCATCTTTAATAACCACTCCATAGCCCGCCGGGCCAGGATTACCACGCGCTCCTCCATCAGTCCACACATAAAATTTTCTCATACTCGTAGTCTCGCCGATTCACGGCGCCGTCACAATGTCCGTGGCAAAGAGAGCGTAATCAAAAACGCCGAGGATCGTGCCGGTTCGTCGATCAACCTTGGCGACTAATGTTCGTTTAGCTGAACCAAAGTAACCGGTCGATTCAATATTGGTGATGCCCGCATCCAAAACACTGCTCGTGGTCTGTGGACGCAGATGGTAGGCAAGATAGCTATTTGACGGTGCAGGTTGCTGTGTACCCGTCACAAATAAGTAGGGTTTAATTCGCAAGCGGTAGGCTGCACCATCACTTCCGGACGGAATTGAAATAGTTATACCTGTCTGGTTAATTGAAAGATCGGTTAGTTGTTTGTTCGCCTCACAAAATAGACCGGTGCCACCGCAATTTTCCTCTACAACCCGCGTCTCAATCCTGGCGACCACTCCGCTCGCGGCCTGATAGGCAAAAGTCAAATTTTGACCACGGAGATTTGAGACATCGAGTTCTAAAGTTTGATCTTTGTAAAGACGATACGGGTAGTCAGGGCTGGCGAGATCTGACGCCGTCGCTGAACCGATTTGCAGCTCTTTATACCAAATTCTTAGCTCATAATACTGTTCATTGGCGGCATAAGGCCCGGCTCCCAAGGGTACTGGACGGACGATACCACCGGTTTGCAAAGCCCCAGTTGCCAGATTCACCTGCTCGCCCACACGATTAGTCGCCTGCATATTTGCAACAGGCACTTCGCTATTTCTGGCAAAACGCACGCGCAAAAGACCTTCTTCCAGCCCCGCCTCCGCTGCCGAGTAAGCCAAAGACGAATCTTCGAGTGAAGTCGCAATTTTCAACTGAATTAAACTAAAACGCGCCATGCCCGCCCCAATTAAACCTATGGCCGAGACCAGCAGGATGGTTGCCAGTAACGCGCTTCCTCCCTGGGTTCGTAAAGATAAAATGCGCCTCCTCATGGCAATTTCTCTCGGAGATTGCGCGTGGTAACCGTCGTTTCTAAAGTCTGGCGAACCGCGGAGGTGGCGTCTCCTCCACTGATTAAAAGATCAGCTATTGTTAGTCGAAGGGTGACCACTGGTAGGCGCGTCGAATCTTGGAGAGTATGTGAAACACCGCTAATTTGAAAATCTTCAACTACGACGCCGACCGGCGTAATTCGAGCCTGTTGACTATAACTTGTACAATCGGTAGTTTGGCAAACGCGTAATTCTAAATAGCGGTCATTTCCGGTTGTTACCAAAGTCACAAGTTGAGCTTTGGGCTGGGGTGCAAACACGCTCGGAAAATCCGTCTGATTAATTTGAATAGACGACGCCACTGTCCGACCCTGCCCATCAGTCGATCCGTTCCGAAAAATAAACGGTGACGCAAGTTGTGTAAGCTTGCCCTCACTTGTAATATCAAGAAGACCGTTAGCCAGCCGTATCTCGCGCCCAATCGTCTCCAGGGCTGTTTGGGCGGTTTGGCCAACACGGCGTTGCGCCTGGGTACGATCGTTCAGGCGCCCGGCATCAGATAAAACACTAAAACCCATCACGAGCACCATCGCAAACAAACCCGAAGCTAAAATCAGCTCAATCAAAGTAAAACCACCAGAATGTTGCAACATTCTGGAATTGCCAATTCTGAATTCTGAATTGACAATTCGCACTAGTCCTCCGGCTGCCAGTTCGAGAGCAAAGTTGAGCCACGCACACTCGCTGGCGTTCCCGCTTGAGCCCACTCGACTTCGACGGTTACACGACGAATATTTTCAGCAATGCCAGTGGGTAGTATTGTGCCATCAGATCCGACAAGACCAGGCAAGTTCGGTACCGATTCAAATCGGATTATTCTTATAAAATGTAAATCTACTGCTGGATCGAGCTGAATATCTTCACTCCCCGTCGCCAGCTGCCAACGACCGGCTTGCGCGTCCCAAACCGCTCGCCAAACCTCACTACTCGCACTCGGATTTGGCAAAAGAATGGCCCAATTATTTGACCGATGGTCTAGGCTTTGATTATCACGAATCGAGCGCACGATTTCTAAACCTTCCTGAACCAAAAAATACGCTTGGGTCCGTTCAAAGGTAGAGCTATAGGCCTGCACAGAAAAACGGCTAATCGACATCACGGCCGCCGCGGCAAAAGCAAGGATCGTCGAAGAAACCAAAACTTCAATCAAAGTAAAACCGCCAGAATGTTGCACCATTCTGGAATTGCCAATTCTTAATTCTGAATTCTGAATTCTCACTTTTTACTTCTCACTCAACTCATGGATTTGTGACATCAACTTGCCCGGTAATTGTCGAGATAGTGACCGAGCGCGTGACTGCCGTTCCCGTTTTCGTTATTGCCTGCAAATGAATAAGGCCATCACTTGGTTTGGGGTCGATTATCCTCCCCTGACCCGAAATCGAAAAGGTAAGTGACGGTAAAGCCCCACCACTAACCACTGTGTAGCCAATTTTTGGCGCAAAGACCCCTTCTCTGACCAAAATATTTGATGATGTTGCCGGAACCACACCCGGCAAGCTGCCTATCTCGCGAATCTCATAGCTCGTCGCCAAGTCGGCTCGAATAGGGTCAGCGACAAGGGTCAACCGATAGCCGGCATTACCGACAGATTTTTCGAGGGGCGGGGCCAAAGCGAGACTACGGGCTTGAGCAACGGCTAAAGTTAGCTCTTCCGTGGCCTGCTCCATTTGCCGTTCAGCTGTTGACGTATTCATGGATACGAGTGTTGCTGCCGAAACCAAAATCAAAATACTGGTCGTAATTAATAACTACGGCAATGTAAACCCTCGGCCAGTCGAATGCCTGTTTGAACACCAAAAAACCAGCTTCCTAAACCATTTTATGCAAAATAACTGCAAATCATCCCTCCGAGATTGGCCAAAGACCGTTAACGACTAATTCGATAATGAATTTGTCCATTCGTGGCTGGATAGAGAAAGTAGCCCGTTCGAAAAGCATTTTGAACCGAGTTATTGGTCGCCGCGGCGGTCAGTAAACTATCCAGCGGCGCGTCAACTGTTTTCTGTTCAAGCGTCGCATCAACGAAAAATAGCGAACCCAAATTACGAGTTTGGCCATCAACTGTCGTTTGGTTAGTCATATAAACATAACCACGGCCAAAAGCATAGTTAGGTGGCCGACTTTTTGAGGGGTCGCTGGGGATAACGGACATGTAGCTGGGTACGATAAAGCTAGTCAATGTCTCGACATCTTGAAAATCAGGATTATTATTAGGCACCGGATACTGTTTCTTAACACTCCGATAGAGTTCAAGACTAGTCGCCAAACTAGCGATATCAGCCACGCGCCGATTATCACGCGCTTTGGCGCGGGCGGCATTGATATTAACGGTTACCAGACCAGTTAGAATTCCAATAATTGCAATCACTACCAAGAGTTCTACCAGGGTAAAACCGCCGGAATGTTGGAACATTCCGGAATTCTTAATTCTGAATTCTGAATTCTGAATTCTCATCATCCTCCTTTTGATTCTAGAGAAATGCTCTGCCCAGATACCAAGTCAGTAGGCTATCTCCCCAAATCATAGCAAGGGTGGCGCCGACAAGCAAAAAAGGACCAAAGGGAACCGCGTCACGCCAACCACGACGGTGGGCAAGAATTAAACCAACCCCAACGAGCGAACCAAGTATAAAAGCCAAAAATAATCCCAAGAGAATTCCTGGCCAACCCAAAAGCAAACCTAACGGAAGAGCTAATTTCACATCCCCTAAACCCATACCTCTACCTCGAGTGACAAGAACCAAGCTACCTAAAATACCAGTCCCAACCAACGCTCCAATCAAACCAGATTCAAGCGTAGGGAAAGCCCCCAGCCGAACTAGCAACGCCGCTCCGAGTAAGGCGAGAACTGCC
>JBBTZN010000037.1:0-2342 GCA_038061355.1 Patescibacteria group bacterium
TGGCAGTCAAAAAATTGCCGTGATTAAGGCGATTCGCGAAATTCTCCCAGATCTCGGCCTGAAAGAGGCAAAAGACCTCGTTGATGCGGCGCCAAAGACCATCAAAGAAAATATGCCGAAGGCTGATGCTGAAGAAGCGAAGAAGAAGCTCGAAGCTGCCGGCGGTAAGGCCGAACTGAAATAGCGACCAGGGAATAGAAAATAGCGATTAGAGAATCATAAAAAAGTTGAACGCCCCGCAAGTGAACCTGCGAGGCGTATCGATGACTGTCAGGAGAGGAGCTTTTCTGGTTAAGATTCGGCCAGGATGTTGCTTTTTGGGCTGACGCTGGGTTTATCAGTTTCCTTTGATCTTGGGGGCGTTTGGCTCGGTAAATTCGTAACCGGGCTATATACCGAGGGCTCACCCTCACTTTTGCTCTGCACCCATTCCTCAAAAGCTGACTGTTCCAAGATAGTTTTCCTCCTATTACGAGATATATTTTTTGTATCATTTTTATATAATTTCGTCTAGATTATTATTGCTTCATCAGATAATGATTAGTTTTCAAATATCAAAAAAACTCGGTCGGGCTCGGCGGGGACAACTCCAGACTAACCATGGCCCAGTGGAAACGCCGGCTTATTTGCCATGTGGCACGCATGGGACGATCAAAACATTGAGTCCGCAGGAGCTAAACCAACTCGAGTTTCAACTTATTTTGTCTAACATCTACCATTTGTACCTGCGGCCGGGTATTGATAGGATCGAACGTCTCGGCGGGCTTCATAAGTTTATGGGCTGGGATAAGGCAATTTTTACCGACAGTGGGGGGTTTCAGGCCTTTTCTCTGGGTAAAAGTCGGGGTTTAACTCTGGCAAAAACCACCGAAGAAGGGATTGCCTTCCGATCTCATTTGGATGGCAGTCGTCACTTTTTTAGACCCGAAGACGTCGTCAGGTATCAAGAGCAACTAGGAGTGGATATCGCTACTTGTTTGGATGTCTGTACCGGTTTTCCGGAATCAGAGAGAACAGTTGGCTGGGCCGTTGATTTAACTAATGAGTGGGCAGAGCGATCGATAAAAGTTAGAAGTAAGAAGTTAGAAGTAAGAAGTAATTATTTTCTCTATGGGATGGTTCAGGGAAGCATCTATCCAGAACTACGGCGGCGATCGGCCGAATTTTTACGAAGTCTCCCGTTTGATGGGTACGCTATCGGTGGAAATATGTATACCTTCGGCGCGCCCCTTGCGGAGTTGGCCAGCGAAAAACCGGCGATGTGGGAAATTCTCGATCTGCTTGATGACCTGTTGCCAAAAGACAAACCGCGGCACTTGTTGGGAGTAGGGGAGCCGGCCGATATTATTGAGGGGGTGCGACATGGTATTGATACTTTTGACTGTGTGATGGCTACGAGGATTGCTAGGAATGGAGCTATTTGGTTGTGGCGACAACCAAAAATTCAGAATTCAGAATTAAGAATTAAGAAATTGACGGGGGTTCTACTTGGTGGTGGTGAACGATATTATCAACGGGTGAATATGACGACTAGCCAATTTGCACAGGACAGTCGCCCGCTTGATGAAACCTGTCTGTGCCCGGCTTGCACGTCGGGTTTGTCCCGGGCCTGGTTTCACCATGCTTTTCGGGTAGGTGAGCAACTGGCTATGCGTTTAGCAACTCTGCATAATTTAGCTTTTCTCCAAGGGATTATGCAAACTCTTCGAACCGAGATCGAAGCGAAAATGTAAAAGAAAGAATTCAAAATTACGAATTAAATGATAATTTTTTAATTGATAATTGATTCTTAATTCAGAAATTCGTCATTCGTCAATCTTGTCTGATATACTCAAACCATGACCTATCAAACGCAAAGTCAGTTTGCCCCTAATAGATTGACGGAAGAAGCTGCCGCGGCCGCTGATCAGGCCGCCGCGGCGGCTACATTTGGTCAAAATACAGCCAATTCCGTGGCCTTGCCGATACAAGCGCCTGCTCGATCAAGCGCGGTTGGGCCGGCAGTGGTTAGGACAACAGTCGCATCGGCGGCGCCAACAGAAGAGGTGATCGACCAAAAGCTTGTTCATCGTTTAGCCAAGGCGGCGGATACCGCTCTGGCGGGTGATGGCGACCCGGTTCACTTAAAAGAGCTCGAAGAGCTCATCAGCATTTAGAATTTTTCTTCAGAGGAGGGGAAACCGGCAATGAGCTCAACCGCTAATCCATTGTTTGATTATATTTTACCCTACGGTGGGGGAGCGATTCTCCTTGGCCTGCTCATCTATTTTGGTTGGATATATTGGCGTCAGCGGCAGGTAGCCCAAATGTCGCACATTGCCGCTGACTTGGTTATTTTGAAA
>JBBTZN010000038.1:0-1010 GCA_038061355.1 Patescibacteria group bacterium
AACTATGCAGACTATGTGTCTAGTTTATTGGGTACCTGACACCACGCCTGACGCACTTCGATCCGATCTACTCTAATATGACCTCCTCCGAGGTGACGATCCCGCCCTTGGCGGGACTCCTCGGAGGTGGTGTTATATCGGAGTGGTTAAGAACACGATTATTTGTTAGATTTAAACCGAACGCATCAAGCAATAACTTGTTTAAAGTTCTGATTTAGTATTGGCCCGGGTGGCGGAATGGCAGACGCAATCGACTTAAGATCGATCGCCCAAAAGGCGTGCGAGTTCGACTCTCGCCCCGGGCACCACGTAGGAAATGTCAAGTTTTTTGAACCCGCCGCAGCGGGTTGTACGGCCAGTTGATAGGTTGGATCCCACGCAAAATCCCAGCGGCCACGGCGTAAAACGTGGTTCGAGCCGATCTTTTTGAGAAATGTTGGAAACGTAGTAAAATCTTCGGTTTTTCTCAAGTTCTCGGCTTGATTCAGGTTCAGTACAAACTCCCGTGCCAGTTCGAGCCAAGATGCTCCCCGCTCCGTAATATTGGCAATCTGCTCATTCAGATCGAGCTTTTGGGTGAGCAGTTTTGACTTTCTGGCTCCATACTCTTCGGCCGTAATGACTTGCGCTAAGTACGCGTCGAGCAACTTTTCCAGCTGACTTTCAATCTGGGCGACTTCCTGCTTGAGATTTTGTACCGTAATTTCAGCGTGCTGTTGGGCTAGCTGTTCATCTTTATCAAGCTCAAAAAGCACCTTCTCAGTGTCTTGATCCGACAGAGCAACGGTCTGCAAACTCTCTCGGATCCGGATCCGTACAGGGGACGGTTCTCTTTTTACCTGACGATTAGGCAATTATGTTTTCTATCCACTTTTTAACACTCGATATATTGTTGCCACGCACCATTACATACTAATAGCTCTTTGGCAAAAGAAATCGGGGTTCTATCAGCAGACTAATTTTCTAACAAATGCCTAAACATCAGGGTAAAAGAGAA
Organism: Patescibacteria group bacterium; assembly: GCA_038061355.1. Classification (GTDB taxonomy): domain Bacteria; phylum Patescibacteriota; class UBA1384; order JBBTZN01; family JBBTZN01; genus JBBTZN01. The sequence goes on from JBBTZN010000038.1 coordinate 998, forward strand.
CCGTCCCCAATTT
>JBBTZN010000039.1:0-7390 GCA_038061355.1 Patescibacteria group bacterium
GGGGATGACAACAGTAAGATGAAAATACATACATTAGAAAATTCCTAATTCCACACCAATGAATTTGGCGATAGCGTAGGCAGCTAAAACAAGGACAAGTCCGATAATGGCGTCGACCATCAGTTTTTTGGCCTTGCCGGTTGATTCCTCGTTACCCGCGGTGGTGAGGTACTGAAGGCCACCAATTAAGAACATGATCACAAAGACCACACCGGCGATAGAAATACCAAAGCTATAGAGTTTGGAGACAAAGGTGTTGATGTCCGGAATTGAGATAGCCGGCTGACTAGGTGTAATGGCTGGGACCGCACCTGAACCCCCGCCACCACCTCCGCCTCCCGCCGGTGGCGTTGTGCCGCCACCGGCGGGAGGAGTCGTACCACCACCTCCGGGCGGGGTAGTGGGTTGGGATGAATTAAAACCCGAAACCGTAAAGCCCTCAGGACTGCTTGTTATAGAGGATTCATTAATTTTCTTCGTAACAATAACTTCCCCCAGGTTTACTTCGGGTGATCCGTTAGGATTTGCACGAAGTTTACCGCTAATCTTAGCAGAGAAATAAACATTAGTTACGCCGACTGAATAATCATATGAACTAGTAACGGTCGCAATACCATTTACGACTGGAAATGACTGTCCTTGAAGGCGAGTACAAAATTCGTTCGGGCTGCCAGAGCCAGGTCCTTGGTCACAAAAGCTTGCCACAAATGTAGCGTTTTGAACTGGCAGGCCGGACGTACTCTCAGTAAATCGAAGAGTGAAACTGACTGGTTGTGTGGCGGCTAAAACGATTGGCGCTGACCCAAATAGGGCTATTATACCTATTAGCGGAATGATCAGCCGTCTCATTAGTGTTTGTTTATGCATTGTAGTCTAGCTCCCTTCTAATTCAATTACTGGATCGGTATATCGGTGCCAAAAGTATTCGAAAAGTATTTAACAATGGCGTATGCCCCAATAATCAGGATAAGACCAATTATTGCCCAAGTAATAGTCGTTTTGCCTTTTTTAGTTTGTTCCTCGTTGCCGCCGGCCGTTACATATTGAACACCGCCCCAAATAATATAGATGAGGGCGACGGCACCGGATAGGGCAATTGCCCAGTCGATGACGGTAAGCAGGGCCTTGCCAGCATCAGCCAGCGTCAGCTTGGAAAAGTCGTAGTTGGGGTCGCCTAACAGTTTTTTAAGGCTCAAGCGATCGCCAGAACCGGTTGGAGGCGTTGCTACTGTCGGCGTGGAGGCTGTTGGGGTCGGCGCGGGAGGAGGAATATTAAGGGCTGGTGACTCGGCGGCTCCGCCACCACCTGGGTCGGCCAAGACGATGGCTGGCAATATTAATACACTGGCCAAAGAGAGGATGATGGTAAGTATGAGCGATGACTTACGTAATTTTTCACTCCAGGAGAGTCCCGCCACGGGCGGGATCGTCACTCCTGGAGTGGTTCCGATTTGCGCAGATTTTAGTTGCAATTTAGCCATAGCTTTATAATAACTCACTAAACAAGAATTTGATGGCGGCATAGGCGCCGATAATAATTACCATGCCAATCACGGCGTAGAGAATGCTATTTTTGGCGGCCTGGGTCTCGGTGTCGTTGCCAGAGGCGGTAAGATATTTCAGGCCAGCGTAGAGAAACATAAAGAAGAAGAGGGTGAACGAGATGGCAATCAGCCAATCGGTAATACCAGCGAGAATCTTACTTATATCAGAGCAGGTGGGGTCAAAAGCGAGCCGGCATTTGATTTCGTCGGCTAGTGGCGGAAGGGTGCCTAAAGGAGTTTGGGCGGCCTGCGGAATCATGACCCGGCCTTGCTTTGGAGAAGCTTGGTAACTTGAGCCGCGGCATTGTCGATCGAGACTTGAGTGGGTTGTTTAAAGGTTGTCACGTCCTCAATCATTTGCCCAAAAATCTGTTCAACCTTGCCCGGATTGGTACCTCGATACCAATCCGTCGCCGTTGTGGCCTGAAAGACCCAGGGGCTCCCCTTATCTTGATTCAAAACTCGTTCGTCGGGCTTAGGCACGGCGGCCAGTTTTTTGGCGGGCGGTTTGCCGGCCGCGGCTTGGTAAAGGCTGTCGCCCTCTTCAGAGAGGAATTGCATAAATTGCCAGGCCGCGGCGCTATTGCGAGTATTCCTGGAGACAACCTCCAGCCAATAGGTGGGATAGTCAACCGGGTTAGTCGTCCCATCAACTTGGGGCATAGCGGAAACGCCATAGTTTAAGGAAGGATTTTTTTGCAAGAGAGTCCGTTCGAGATAGGCGTACGAAAAAATCATCGAAACTTTACCGCTGTAGAAGGCGTCAATCGAATTTGGTTGGTCGTTATTCCAGGTATAAGCTTCTTTTCTTGGGTCAGCAAAACCAGTATAGAACTCAAGGGCGTTATTACCCGTAAAAACGAGGCCACCGCCAGTTTTGCCAAGAGCGCCATTAAAGAGGGCGCTTGCATGATTATCAGCCACCATCTGGGTACCGTTTTGGAGCATCAGAAGCATCAGCACGTCGGTCGCCCGATTAACATTCCTGGCACTACCGATCGCCGCCCCGGCCCGAACAATCTTAGTGGGGTCAGCGGCGTCACGCTTGGTTAATTTTTTAACGGTTGTCACAAACTCGTTCCAGGTGGCGGGCGCCTCAACGAGGCCGGCTTCACGAAAGTGATCTTTATTATAGTAGAGAGCCAAGGTATCGATGGAGAGAGGGATGCCATAGACTTTGTCATCTTGAAGGGCGTCTTGGGTCACCACGGCCGGATAACGATCTTGTAAGACATCGAGATTACTGGGGGCGGTTTTCTTTTTATCAACAACGCCGGCCAATAAACCGTCTGGCATCGGTTGGAGCTTGGCCGCGTGCTTGGGCAACCAGTCGTTGCGAATCATCCAAATATCGGGGCCCGTGCCGGTGGCAATGGCGTTGGCGACCTCCAGCTCGTAGTCGGCAAAGTTTTTTTCGAGAACATTGATCGTGACGTTGGGATGCAGTTTTTTGTACTCCGAGACCACGGCGTTCATGACTTCGGGTTTTTCAAAAACGCGCCAAACCGTCAGGGTTACGGCCGGCCCATCGGTGGCCGTTGGTTCCGTGCCTGGGTTACGGTTAAAACAGCCCGAACCCAAAAGACTAACTGCTAAGACGATAATAAGTAAACGGCGCGACATACCCCTCCAAGTGAAAATCCGAAACATCAAATCCGAAATCCGAAACAAATTCAAAATCTTAAAAATTTAAGCATAAACCGCGAGTTTTGTAGTGGACTTATGCAAATTTTCCTTCACTCTAGGAGTGTCCTTCGCACAGCTCATGATCGTCACTTCTGGAGTGTTCCCAATTTGCATAAGTCCTATTGTATTTTGCGTTTTCATAATTTTATCACTGTCTCGGATTTGGCCCGTCTCGCTGAGGCTGAGCCGAGGCGGATGCTTCGAATTTCGGATTTTGTAAAATCTTTTCCAAATACTTACGTAAATCTGGGCCTAAATCGGGGCGCGCCAGGGCAAAGTCGATGTTGGCTTTTAAGTATTCAAGCTTGTTACCCGTGTCGTAGTATTTACCGCCCATAATTTCGGCCGCCAGAATCCGCTTGCCGTCGGCCAGCATCAGCTTAAGAGCATCGTTATAGTAAAGCTCTTCGCCCTCCTTGAGATTGGCAAGAGCTTGGTCGAGATAATTAAAGATCTCTGGCGTAAAAATATAGCCACTCACATTCGCTAGATTCGACGGCGCCTTGGCTTTACCTGGTTTTTCTATTATGGCGTCGACATCAATAAGACCGTTGCGTAGCTGTTTACCTCCAGCGATGCCATAACGGTCGTAGTCCTCATCCTTGGTAACGCGGATAGAGGCCAGAACCGAACAACCAAATTCATTGTAAACATTAAGAATTTGGGCAAAACGAGATTCGGGTTCGGCCACAATAAAATCGTCGCTCCAGGTATAGATAAATGGTTCGTTACCGACAACATCGCGAACATTTAAAAGCGGGGTACCATTGCCATAGGGACCTTTTTGGCGCACATAAATAAAGTTAGCCATGTCGGCAATGCGTTCGACCTCTTCGAGCAAGTGTCGTTTTTTCTCGCCGCCGACTTGGAGATTGTCGACAAGGTCAAGGCTCGGCCTGTCAAAATGATCTTCAATCGCGCGCTTTTGAGAGCCAGTCACCACGATAATGTCCGTAATCCCGGCCTCAACCAATTCTTCAACAATATATTGGATGATCGGTTTATCGACGACGGGCAACATCTCTTTAGGCATCGCTTTGGTTTGCGGCAAAAAACGGGTGCCAAACCCAGCGGCGGGGATAACGGCTTTGCGAATTTTTTGGGGGGTGTTGGTCATAAAGTTTGCTTCGAGTTAAGCAACCGACTGAATTTGGATGGTGCGGGACTTCGATTTCTCGAGTTTAGGAATGGTAATCGTGAGAAGGCCAGCATGCAAAATGGCTTGGGCGCGATCGGCGTCGACGGCGACAGGCAAGATATACGAACGCGAGAAGCTACCCCAGTAACACTCTTGAACAAAGTAGGCGTCTCGGGCGACGGCGTGAACATCAGAGCGAGTGCCTTTAATAGTGACGACTTCATCGGTGACGGTTAGCTCAAGATCACTGTCTTTCACGCCAGCAATCGGCGCTTTGATAATCACATGATCCTCGGTTTGATAGACATCGAGGGCAACTTGGCCGTCGGCTTCATCAAACCAATCGGGATCAGGCGAGACGTCGTTGGCCCCACGCGATTTTGCTTGCATACCCCTCCTTTTAGAAGGACCGCCCGTACTCGTGGCAGTACCTATTCGTTACGATTCTAGCATGGGTCTGTGGTAAAATACATGGGGAAAGCGAGGCGACTCCGTGCGAAAAATTATGTTCGAGGCGACTCCTTCAATAATACCTCCAAGGCTGCGATTTGGGGTCTATTTTCTTGTGGCTATTCTGGTGGTGAACGGCTTACCCCTGCCAAAATTAGCTCAAGCGAGTGGCGTGCCCGAAACGTTTGAGGCGAATCGTATCATCGAAAATGACAGTTTTATTTCGCCCGATTCGATGGGGGTGGCCGATATCCAATCTTTTTTAAACACTTATGGTAGCGGCTTGGCCAACTATTCTGACGGCGGACGGACGGCGGCGGAAATTATTTGGGGAGCGGCGCATGGCCAAGGCAACGCCAGTGGAACCGTAACAGGAACCTCGATAATGGTTGTTTCCCAAATCAATCCTAAAGTTATATTAACGACCCTTCAAAAGGAGCAGAGTCTCGTAACTAACCCCTCGCCTAGCCAGAGCGACCTTGATTACGCCATGGGCTATGGCTGCCCGGATAGTGGTGGCTGTAGTGACTCTTACCGCGGATTTACCAAACAGGTAGAGACGGCAGCCTGGCAACTGCAATGGAACTACCAGCGGGCGACCTTAGCCTACGCCGACTACCAGGTTGGCCAAACCATGACGTTTTCCAATAGCACCAGCCCCTATAATCCGCCAGCTACCCAGCAGGTAACAATTGGTAATTCAGCCACGGCGGCCCTCTATCGTTATACCCCTCACGCCTATAATGGTAACTACAACTTTTGGAAACTCTACCGGCAGTGGTTTAATCGTTTGGCGGCCCAAATTGTCAGCCGCAACCGCAACCCTGTGATCACTCAAGGCCAGGCCGGCCAGTTTGAAGTTAGGCTGAAAAATACCGGTGAAGAAACTTGGACGCCAGCCACAATTCGACTCGGTACAGCCCGCGGTTTTGACCGCATCCCCGCCTTTATTCGCGAAGACCGAGTGGGTGGGTCAGCGTCCGGTTGGTTGTCCGCAAATCGGGTGAGTTTAGTGGAGAGTAGCGTGGCGCCGGGCCAAACGGGCACGTTCCGTTTTTACTACTCGGCCCCAGAAACTATGCCGCCGGGAATTTATCGAGAGTACTTCGTCCCGGTCGCCGATGGTGTTGGCTGGTTTGATGACCCTGATTTGTCCTGGGATATCATGGTCGCCACCCCGGAAGAAAGTTTCCAGGCCGTACTCGCCAGCCGGTCGGCTAACCTTACCCTCGCGCCAGGGTCGAGTGGCATTCTTGAAGTGAGCCTGCGCAATACTGGTTACTCTACTTGGCAACGGGGCGTAGTGAACCTTGGTACCGACCGGGTGCGGGATCGAATTCCGGCCTTTATTCGCGAAGACCGGGTTAGTGGGTCACCCTCCGGTTGGCTCTCGGCAAATCGAGTAAGCCTGGTAGAAAGTAGCGTAGCCCCCGGGCAAACGGGGACGTTCCGCTTTGCCTATACCGTGCCGCCCGATATGGCCGTCGGAGTGTATCGGGAATACTTCCGGCCGGTTATCGAAAGTCGTACTTGGCTACCTGACCCAATCTTTGATCTTTCGTGGGATATCACGGTGACGCCGCCGACTGAACCGCGCTTTGACATCCAGTGGCAGGGACAAAATATCTATCCTACCCTCCATCACGGTGAGAGCTATCTTTTTGAAGTTCAATTACAAAATACCGGAACCACCACCTGGCAACGGGGCATCGTGAACCTTGGCACCGACCGGGCCCGCGACCGGATTCCGGCCTTTATTCGCGAAGATCGGGTGGGCGGGTTATCGTCTGGTTGGTTGTCCGCCAATCGGGTGAGTCTAGTGGAGACCAGCGTCGCCCCCGGGCAAACTGGCACGTTCCGGTTTGCCTATACGGTGCCGACTGATCTGGCGGCTGGAGTGTATCGGGAATACTTCCGGCCGGTGGCCGACGGCATCGATTGGCTGGCCGACTATGGAATTTTTTGGGATATCCAAGTTATTAATTAGAGCATCGGGGGTCGTATTTTTAGAAACATCTTAAAGACACCACGACTGACGCGTTTCCCCCGAACCTCCTCCGAGGTGAACGCTCCCGCACGCCTAGGCGCATCTCCGACCTGTGGCGGGACTCCTCGGAGGTGGTTTCCTGAAACGCGTCAGTCGTGGACACGTTGGATTGGCCTCCTCGCTAGCATAGTGGTTATTGGGTTAGGTGGGATAAACCCGGTTCGGGCTGAAGAATCCGCTGTTCTCCTTGTAAAATTTCGTACCCCCGGCGTCTTAACAACATTGGGTGAGGAGGCGGATCCGCTGACGCGCGCCGGAATTATTCGGCTCGAAGCGCCACCCACCATGGCGACTGATCGATTTCTTCATCTGACGCGGGCTAGCTCGGCGGTGGCTTGGGCTGAACCAGAAGGTACCTTGCGTCTTACCGCCACCCCCAACGATCCTCGTCTGGCGGAGCAAACGAGCCTCTCTCAAATTGCCCTACCGATGGCTTGGGACGAGACTCAAGGTTCGGCCAGCACGTCGATCGCCATTATTGATAGCGGGGTTGATGGCCGCCACGAAGATCTTTTGGGCCGGGTT
>JBBTZN010000040.1:0-1690 GCA_038061355.1 Patescibacteria group bacterium
TTCTAAGGCTGTTTGTCGCATTGAATGCCTCAGCTCGAAACTCCAATTTTTGAAGAGCGTGACGTTTTTTCTAAAGCGATTGGCGAAGCCACGGATATTATTCAAAAAGAAATGTTTGAAGTTCGCCGAGCGATAGAAGAAAAGGAGACGGGAGCCGACAGGGATAATTTAATTCTTCGCCCAGAGGGGACGGCGGCCGTTGTTCGGGCTTACCTCGAACACGGCATGCACACCTGGCCCCAACCAGTTAAACTGTGGTACTTTGGCCCGATGTTTCGCGCCGAGCGGCCACAGCGTGGCCGCTACCGCCAATTCTGGCAGGGCGGGCTCGAGATTTTAGGCGACGACGATCCAACCACTGACGCGCTTTTGATTTATCTCTTTTGGCAAATTTTAGGTGATCTGGGTATTCGCGAAGGACTCATCGTTGATATCAATTCAATGGGTTGCCCTACCTGCCGCCCAAAATATCGCAAAACCCTTACCGCCTACTATCAGCCACACCAAGAAAAACTTTGCCCAGCCTGCCAAAATCGCCTGACCAAAAATCCGCTACGTTTACTCGATTGCAAAGAAGAAGCCTGCCAAAACTTGAAAAAAGACGCCCCCCAACTTTTTGATAGTATCTGTACTGCCTGTCGAGAACATTTTCGGATAGTCCTGGAGTCACTTGACGAACTGGGCGTTGTCTATAACCTCAAAGCCACCCTCGTGCGCGGCTTCGATTACTATACTAGAACAACCTTTGAAATTCGGGCCATTGACGATACGCGCAGCCAGAATGCCTTAGGCGGCGGCGGACGCTACGATGGTCTTCTCGAACAATTTGGCGGCAAAGCGACGCCCGCGATTGGTCTGGCTATTGGCATCGAACGAGTTATCCTCCGTCTCCAAGATTTAAATATTGCTATCCCGTCGCTTCCCGCCGGTGGTGTTTTTGTGATTCAACTTGGCGAGCGCGCCAAAAAGGCCTGTTTCAATCTTGTTGCCAGGCTAGGTGACCAAGGTCTCTCGGCCCTCTGTCAACCCGGCAAAGACAGCCTCAAAACCCAGCTCCGCCTCGCCGATCGGGCCGGGGTACGGTTTACCCTGATAATTGGCCAGCGCGAAGCACTCGACGAAACAGCTATTCTGCGCAACATGGTTGAGGCCACCCAAGAAACCATCATGCAAAGTGAAATTGTTGAAGTTCTCACCGAGCGTCTACGGGGTGTCAGCCGTGCCCGGCGCGAACCAAGCATTATCGATACGGACGATGAAAGCTGTAGAGAGTCTCGTTAATAGGTTCTTAGGTTGTAGGTTTTTAGGTTCTTAGGGTTTTTATGACCTTTTTGGGCTGCTGCTTCTCTTTGCCAAATAAGACAGGAGTTACGCAAATCTGGAGAAACCTCCGAGGTTAAAGAGGATTTACGTAAGTCCAATTTTTTGTATTGGGGTTGACATGTTCGGTCTTTGTTCGGCATACTTAGCTTATTAGCTTTCTAGCTACTTAGCTTCTTAGGAGCGTAGGTGATCCATCCCTAACAAGCTAAAAAGCTAATCATCTAAAAAGCTAGAAGGAGACCCATGTCCGAAATCAACGAAACCGTCCAAGTTGCCATGTTATTTCGCGCTGGCGAAGAGCGGCCGTCCGCTGTTATCTGGAATGGTCACCGCTACGAAGTGACCAGAGTTACCTTAGCCCACAAAA
>JBBTZN010000041.1:0-2800 GCA_038061355.1 Patescibacteria group bacterium
AAATGCTTTCGGGTTAGTGACCTTAACCGAACTCGACCCCTCGGTGACGGGCATTCGTTACCGTCTTGAGCCAGCCAGCCCGACGACCATCACCGAGATTCCGCCCGAGTGGACAACCAGCCATGCGTCGGACGCGCCGCGCCCCGAAGATAAGTTTATCAGCGAATTTCTGGCTTCAGGCGTCTCGCGGGCCGAGCAGGTTAATCTTTTAGCCGGCGCCTTGCGTCGCCGCGAGCCTGTCTATACTAATAATGTTGATTTCCAACGTCTGATGGTGAGCGCTCCTGATTTTTACGCCTTTCAAGATAAGCTGAATGGTCCCATGGGCGACTGTAAGCATTTCTCGATGGTTATGGCTAATGAATTTCGCCGCCAGGGTATACCGGCCATTGTCACAGACGGCCTCCAGCTTGGTGTTTCCAGAGATGGCAAACACCAATTCAAATCAATTGGCCACGAACAAACCATCTATCTTGATGAAGTCGGCCAGCCGCAAATCTACGACGCGGTGCGGCTGACCGACCAAAAAACTGTTTTAAATGAGGAGCAGTTTGCGGTTGATCTGCCAACCGCCCGGGTGGAGAGCCAAGGGCCACCGGAGCGCTTTCAAGCCTATCTCAAGGGCCGGGCCGCGGCCTGGCGTAAGCCGGCTACGCCAGGCGATAGGCGCGACGATATGCGCGCTCAAGGGCTTGAGCCGAACAGACTTGGTTCGGTTGAAACTCCTCAAGGTGACGCGGCTAAGCGTCAGGCTGATTTATTTACATACGGCCTTGAATTAAGCCTCGGGCGCGAGGCTTATGAAGCGGCTTTGGCAGGTGAAGATATCACTGAAGTCTTAAATACCTTTATTAAGCTATGGTCAGCGAGTAGCGGACTTTATAATGGCTTACAAAGTTTTCAAAATGATGGCGTCGTCCCACCAAAAATCACCCGTGAACAGTTTCGGCAAGATGACGCACGGCTGCGCTGGCAAACCGTCGAAGCCTGGATCGGTAGCCGGCTTGATAAACCCGAGATCCGCCAGGCCCTCGTTGATTCCATGTCGCTCTATCAGAATCAGTACTCCAGATTGAGGCCAAATAAAGACACCCTTAATCGCTTTTCCCAAAAATTCATCGACCGGCTAAGTGCAGCTGATCTAAGTCATCTTGATACACATCACAAGACGAGTCTCGTCCAAAATGTGCTCTATGGCGATTATGCAGGCAATGTCGACCACGCCAGCTTTCTTCTCGAGGTGCTTAAGGTCGACCCGGGAGTCGCCTACAGATTAAATAATGAGTCTCATAAGTATTGCCAAGATATTTTGAAGAATGCCCTCCTGGCCCCAGAACTTGATCCCCTAAAGGTTCATAACTATCTCGAGCTGGCGAGTCGCCTTGAATTTGACCAATTTCCCACTCTGGTCTCGCAGCTTGTTATTGAAATGGGGGATCTTGAAGATGAAAAAGCTAAGGTCGACGAGCGGTGGAATCTTCTAGCGCGCGATCCGCTTTTGAGTGGGTACTTTACACCCGAGGGACTTGCCTCACCGCAGTTACGGCAGGAAATGATAAGTCACCTTGAAAGAGCTGCTATTCAAGAAAATACCGTTCTCTTTAATGGCTACCATCGCCAAGCCGCCGATCTTATTGAACGTTTCCGTAGGGTGGGCTTGGAGTTAAAAGAGCTGATGTCGGCCGAAACGGCGGAGCGCTTGGCGACCAATGAATATAATTCATCACCCTTACGGGGCTACAGTATTTTTCATCAACCTGACGGTCTGGTTGATCCTCGTCGACCAGTCAGCCAATTAAAAGCCCAGACTTCTATTTTCAATCCTGATGAGTATAGTCAGTTCGCCGAGGCATCACGTTCAGCAGCGGTCTTTAGAGGTTATTTAGGCTATGAGCCGCCGAGCCCTGAAACTATTTCCGAACAGGAAAAGACGCTCGCCGCCAACTGGCTCCATCGCATCGTCGAATCGTATCTGGCTGATCCCGTTAATGGTCGCAACGTATTTGATGATCAAGTTCTTGGCGACACGGCCATGATCGAACGGACGCTCGGACAGCGCCCAACCATTCAGCGCATCAAGCGCCTGGCTGGTCTGACCGACGTCACGCCCCAATTTGCCACGCCAAAGATTGAGGCCGCCGTGGCCATGGATTCCGAAGCTGCTCGTCAGCTCGAAGAAACTTATCGTGACCCCGAGGCTGGCCAGAAATTTGGAAGTCGCTATCTAGGCGCTTATCTAAAAACTGTCACTACTCGCGAGCAGCGGGCGGCTGGCTACCTTTTTATTGAGCAATTAAATCATGCGAGCCTTCTCGAGGGTGATCTTGATACTTACTGGCGACCTCTTGTAGAACTATCTATGAATCTTCTGGCCCGTGCCGATCACATCCCAGCCCACCAATCCCCAGATGAACAGGCTCGAATTGCCGACATGCTGCGCGAAAAAATCTTGGTCGCTTTACCAGCTGGGCCAATTAAGGCCGATCTCGCCGCCACCATGAAAAACCTTTCGCCACAGATCTTAATTGCAGGCGTTTTGAATGACCTTACGGTTATAGGAGGGTCATTTCGCGAGTTGTTTGGTCGAGAACGCGACCCCGAATTCTCGACGGTTAATCCTTCAACTTTAAGTGAATTAGCAAAGGCTTATCCCGCTGCCGGCCTCGGTTTGGTCAGCAAGATAGTTAAGACCGCACCACCCACGTATTGGTCTGACCAATTGCGTAATGAAATATTACAGTCAAAAATCCATCACCCAGATAAACAGATTAGCGAAATGAATTATTTCTCTGAACTGGCT
>JBBTZN010000042.1:0-6643 GCA_038061355.1 Patescibacteria group bacterium
TCAGGAGCCAATCCAGTCGGGGTATCTTGGTTGAAACAATTTCATTGTTTGTCAGAGTGTCCTCCAGCCAGACTATAGTACTCTAAATTGTCATTTTTGCCTAAATAGACTACTCTCATAATGAAAGGAGCTTTATGGAAATCTTTTTTTGGAGCGAACCCGTTGGTCTCGGCCTCTTCTTAATCAGCGTTGGCCTCTTCCTATTCCTCTTAAGCCTCGCCAATAAAAACAACCGCAAATAGTTCTACGAACCCTGATTTGACAAATTAACGGTTGTCATCACTGTCCCATTATTGAGCAGTTGAACTGTTAGATTAGCTGGCGCGCTCGCTAAACTACCCGTAAAAAAGAAGGCAAAAATCGACTTATTATTGATGGTGAGAGCCGTTGTACCCTGGCAGGCAACCGTTATGCCCATCGAGCAGTTCCAGTCTTGTGAGCCGCCCTGCGAAAACCAGGCCGTCGCGTTGATCTTATGATCGCTACTATAAGGAGATGGCAAGCCCTGGCCCGCTAAATCAATACGCACGCCGTTGATTGTTTGACCCGCTAAATCAGTTGGGGTAATTTTAACGTTAATATCGTTAACATAACCATTATCTGCGTTACCCGTGTAAGGTTCATAATAGCCACTAATCACGGGATTAGTTTGAGTGGGTGTCGGCGTTGGGGTTGGGCTCGCCGTGGTTTGCGTGGGTGTTGGGCTTGCGGTCGTCGTCGTTGGGCTGGGAGATGAACTCGCCACCTGAGTGGCACTTGGACTCGAGCTGGGACTTGCGCTAGCGCTACTTACCGGAGTTACTACCGACGAAGTAGTAACTGTGGGGCTTGACGACGCACTTGACGTAACGACAGGATTTATATTTTCCGTTACCGTAATTTGTGGTGAAGCTGGTGAGGCCGAGTCTGGTAGTTTTGTCGCCGGCGGCTCAATCGGTGACTCGGCAATCGCATATCGAATATACGTCAGATAGGCCCCTTGATACTGATAATTAACTACCCGATTGCCTTTCACCTGATAACGGTCCAATTTGCTCGGACCCGGGCTGGCCGGATCGTGGATATCCACATATTGCGTGCCATCTCGCCGCCCGGTTGTTCCGACTGCCGTTACCATGTGGCCCCCGATCCGCGTATACGTTCCATCAGCATTCTTTTTGGCGTACTCCAAATCCAACTCCACATCCTGACCCTTTTGGAGCTCAACAGCGATTTTCGCCATAAAGTTGCTATCAAACATATTGCCCACCTGGTGAGTCTCCAGAGGAAGATTGTGCCGTTTAACAAACGCCTCTTTACCGCCCAAAAAATTATCCGTCACCACAACGCCACTGGCCTCCTGCCACTTAAAATCATCTTTCAATTCTTCAAGGAGCTCTTTATTCGAAAGAGGTAGCTTAGCGGTAAAATTATTTGTTTTAGCCAACCAACGCAAGGAATTCGCCACCGATGTTGGCACACACTCGTTTTTGCCTTGGTCCGCATCTGGTACGCCATCATGAAAGACATCGAATTCTTTTGACTGCGTATAAATCACTTTTTCTTTTGGTTTTGGCGAAGCGCCAACCGCTTCACCCATTGAACCATCACTGATCACAACGTCAACATCTCCCTCGGGTCGATCCGGAGGGTTATCGTCTACTGCCGGCATCACTTCTTCGGCGAGAGCCACGCCCGTTGTGCCCAGACCAGCCGGATCAAGCTCTAGTCGGTCACGCACATCCTGCCGTTCGAGGTGACTAATTTGGGTTTGCCGCCAAGCCATCCAACGGCCCAGCTTTTCTGGCCACCGAAGTTGCTGGCTCCTCGATAGTACGACTTGGGCTAGCCAATCCTTCCCGCTCGCCAAACTCAGGTCAGCCAGTCGAAAAGAAAAGCTACTTCCTTCCTCACTGCGTACCCGCGCTGGCGCATTCGCCACTAACCACTCCTCCTGAATTACATCCCCTACTTGATAGGCAGCAATCTGATTGTCATGGTTAAAATCGATCGCCACATTCATAAAACTGTAGTTATTGCGGTCCCTAGTAAAAGCCATTATCAGTGCCGCGGTCGTGGCTGGCTGATCATCAATTATTACTTGGCGCAAGGTCACGTCCGGTCCAATAGTTATCATATCGACGCGGCCCATCCACCACCAAAAAACGAGTCCGCCGAGCAAGCCCAACCCGGCTAAACCAACTGCCCACCAACGAAACTGTCCTAGCAAACGCACTACGCCCCCTTCATTCACATCTATTTAGGACTTACGCACTTTCTCCGTAACCCCAGGGGTTAAAACGCCTGGAAACCCCTGGGGTTTTCACGGGAAGTGCGTAAGTCCTGTTAATAAAACTTGTAATAGTGACCGGTGTAAAAAAGAGTAAGAACGAGCACACCTACCAATGTGCCGGCCACGAGGCTAATAAGCGCCTGGCGGAGACGACGGTCACCCGGTGGAGTAATCACAAGATACAAAATGAAAAGGGCAATCAGATAAACAGCGACCGACAGCAAACTTTTCGAGGTCCAGTGATGGCCAGACAGGTTGGTCAGCCAATTTTTTAGCGAGGCAAAAAGCTCCGCCCAAATCGTGATAATCACCACAAAAATAATCGCCAGTAGGGCCGCCAAAGCCGAAGCGAAAACGAGTTTTAACTTGTTTAGTGAAGTCATCGTTACCCCCAGCGAGCTGCCGCCGAAATAATAAAGCCCATCGCCCCGATCAAAAGGCCCAGGCCGGCAACCAAGCCCGCCAGCCCCTGGGTTAATCGACGCAGTTTGAGTTGATCGAAGTCTTTTTGATCAATGAGAGTCAACAACAAGACGGTAGTGGCCAGAGGAATAATGAACAGAAAAATATGCTCTTTAGTTTCCATAACGATCGCATGAGCCCAGGGAGCCAAGCCGCTTTTAATCACCGGTTTTACCAACGAACCATAATAGACCACGTAATAATAGCCACCAGCCAGCCAGCTCATAACAAAAGCCGCCAAGCCAATAGCGGCCGTAACAATCTGACCCCGTGACGAACTGTTTTTATCTTGCAGTTTTCCTAAAAGCCACAAAAAAGCATCAATCCCGATGATCGCGAAGCCGAGGTGAAGGCCAATTAAAACTGGCTTACTTTGAAAAATAGTGATGATATCCACAATCATAGTATACACTAAAACTAATTCCTTTTAAGACTAACGCACTTTCTCCTTAACCCCAGGGGTTAAAACGCCCGGAAACCCCTGGGTTTTTCACGGGAAGTGCGTTAGTCCTATCTTTCTTAATGCGATTGAAAGTTGAACTCACGCAAAAAAATTACTCGAGCTTTTGGATAAAATTTTGGGTAAGTTCGCGAACTTGAAAAGCGTTCTCTGTTTTCATCAGCCGAACCCGCAATTCTTTCGCGCCGCCAAAGCCAGTGGCATAAGCTTGAAAATGCTTTTTCATAAGGTCAAAATTTTTAAGCTTTCCCTCGGCTTTTTTTGAATCTGACTTATACAGTTTTTGAAACAACTCGGCATGCTCGGCCATAATTGCCAGCCGTTCCGCCAGAGATGGTGTATTTTTTGAAAAAAACCAGGGCCGGCCAAAGGCGCCACGGCCGATCATTACGCCGTCAATCCCCGTCTCTTTTACCTTTTTCCGCGCGTCAGCCACTGTTTCAACGTCGCCATTTCCCAAAATGATCGTCTGGGGAGCCATCCGGTCTCGGAGGGTAACGATATCAGCGGCGAGTTCCCAATGGGCCGCCACGTCAGACATCTCACGGCGCGTCCGCAGATGGACGGTTAAGGCGGCCAAATCCTCTTTTAAGAGAATTGGTAGCCAGGTCTCAATTTCATTAGTTTTGTAGCCAAGCCTCGTTTTAACCGAAATCGGTAATCCCCGAGCACCCTGTTTTGCCGCGCGAAGAATCTCGACCGCCCGCTCCGGATTTTTCATCAAAGCCGCCCCGGCCCCTTGTTTTTCAACGCTTTTATCC
The DNA here is from genome assembly GCA_038061355.1 of Patescibacteria group bacterium. Lineage (GTDB taxonomy): Bacteria > Patescibacteriota > UBA1384 > JBBTZN01 > JBBTZN01 > JBBTZN01. The sequence goes on from JBBTZN010000042.1 coordinate 3,956, forward strand.
GGACAACCCATGTTAATATCGATGCCGTCAAACCCCAATTTATGAATCAGGTTTGCCACTTTCTCAAATTGATCAGGCTGGTTGCCAAAAATTTGAGCCACAATCGGATGTTCATTCTGGCCAAACCAAAAATCAACTAATAACCGCTCGCGACCACTGGAAAGCAAACCTTCCACCGACACGAATTCCGTAAAAATAACATCGGGCTTGCCATAGCGGGCAAACATCTGTCGAAACGCCGCGTCCGTCACATTCGCCATCGGAGCCAGCGCCAAGATCGGCTTAGGGAGTTTAGACCAAAAATTCTGTTGCATAGACTCTGAATTATACCTGATTTTGGCTCTTGAAAAAAGACTCAAACACAGACCAGAATTGGTTTCTAATGCCAAGAACTCGCTACCGGATGTTATAGTAAATAGGATGAGGAAAGAAAAACTATCTACTAAAGAGACCGTCCTTGTTAGTGTTCTTAAAAACCCAGCCGATTTGCATATTTTACTGACCCAAAAGTGGTACCGAATTCCCCAGGCTTTCACCCCCAAAAAACCGTTCAGTCACCTCGCCTTCTACCAGCCGGCTATTTTTAAAAAAGAAGGCAAACAGATTCGTTACTATGCTAAAATCCTCTCGCAGGAAACGGCCAAAAGAATTGATCTCTTGCCCCATCAACCGCGACACCCCCACGCTCAAGATATCTACGACAAATACACCTTTTCGACGATCGAAGAGTTACCCCAACCAATTAAAAATATTATTCCGCGGCGGGTAAGTTTTGGTTTTACCTCGCTCGAACGACTCATCACCGCCACTAATCTCCTCGAGCTCTATAACGTTCCGCCAATTGAACAAATGATTGCCCAAGGCTTAAATCAGCGAGGGATTCCCTTGGTCACCGAATATCCCATCGGTTATTCGAGCGGCCGATTTCGGATTGATTTAGTCGTCGCCTGTAAAAACGGCTGGCTAGCGCTAGAATGTGATAATAACCAAAGCCATCACCTCGCAAGTCAACAGCAAAAAGATCATCATAAAGACCTAGTTCTCACTTATCATGGTTGGCGCGTGCTCCGCTTACGCGAGGAGGATATTCTCGACCGCTTCGATCGCTCCCTGGCCCGTATCGAGATGGCAATCTCTTCGCTTGGCGGCCCAATCACAAAGAATTCGGACTTACGCAGTTTCTCTCTACCACCTGCGAGGTGAACACCTGCCTGCCGGTAGGCAGGGATACCTCCTCGGAGGTGGTTCCCCTACTGCGTAAGTCGTGGGTGAAAGAGGGGAACTGCGTAAGTCAGAGAGGTTTACTATGCCCCATTTAGCCGGTAAGAAGTATTCCGGGCGGCACACGACCGTTATCGACGCCGCCGTGGCTCCGCTTAAGGCTGTCGAGCAACTTGAGTGCGTCACGAAGATTGTCCTGGGGTTGGTGCAGCAGATAAAAGGCAACCCGGTCGCAAAAACTCTCAAGATCGACCATGTCGCCGCCGGTCTCAAGGTTAAAATTCGGGGTAGCAAAACGATTCAGGAAGTATATGTCTACACTTCGGACCGAGAAACCACCGCGCAGGCCATGCGCCAAGCCATCTAATTATGACTCGTCAGGCATTTTTTCAGACGCGGGCTTAAATATTCCAACTTGGTAAGTTAAAAATAAAGTTGAAAATAATCAACTTTTCTTCCTTTCCAGGTTAAATGAGAACCGTCCCCATTTACTGACCGCATCGGCGGGCAGGTTATCCAGATCGGGCAGATGTAAACCAATCGATCATTGTTGTAGAAAAAGGTTTCGGCTAGCATCATAGCGGTCAGAAATTGTAGTCTTACCAAAATAAAAACCGAGGGGGACGAACTCATGGATTACCAGACACTCCCAAACCGGGTGGCAGATGGCTGCATCGTCTACCTGGGCGACATGGTCCATTTTGTGCTCAAGGTCAAAGATGAGAAACCAGACCTGGCCCAATCGGTGTTTGCCCGTTGGCTTCAAGACGGGCGGTTTTATGTCGGATGGTTGGATTTTAATATCTTTTCCCATAGTGAGGATCCCCACCTCCACCAGGGGGCCACAAAACGGCATTTGGCAAGCTGGATCACTACCTGGAACCTCCGTGCCAACCGACTGCTCCCCTTCCTGGTCTCGGCCTTGGCCGAGGCCGGCTATCAATTCAGCCGCGAAGAGCTGGCCGATCCAAGTATTTTCACGCTCGTCGACACCGAATGGCCCTACGGATCGCGACTCGAACCGCAATCGTCGGCAATCTGGAACCGTGAAGACTGTATACCAACCATCTTCGCTTCCGGCCATGATTTGCCGAGGATCGTTGGCTCATGGTTGGCGAGGCGGTTGGAACTACACTATTGGTGGCATGGTGCCTGGAAAGCGCATGACGTGGCGGCTGTTGTGAGGCTCGACGAGGGTTTGCGGCTGGCCTGCGCTCATCGGCCCGAACTACGGACTCTCGTCCTAGATCTCGCCTTCCACGGGTACCTGCCCGGCAGTAGTATCGCCATTGGTAGCTGGCTGTGGACCCAATTTCAGAATTTCCTGTTGACGCCGGACCAGTTTGGTTGGTTCATGGATGAGGACTGGGCCTATCTCCGTGGGCAGGCTGCAGTTGCCTACCCACCCACTCTCCATTCGCTGCGGTATAAATTTCCGGAGCTTGCTGTGCATTTGGGAATCGGTGC
>JBBTZN010000043.1:0-4713 GCA_038061355.1 Patescibacteria group bacterium
GCGAAGAAATTGGCTGCTTCGCTACCGATTTTTGTTCAGTCTCATCTTCAATTTTTTTGGGAACTTCCTTTGGCGGTTCAGGTTTGGATTCTGACTGGACTTCTTTTGTCTCTAGAGACTTCTCCGCGTGCTCTGGTACGACTGGCGCCTCACCTGTTTCGAGAAACCAATGACGTCCTTCTTTATCTTGACGCCCTTCGTATGATTTACCTTCAAAATCAATCGTTAGAACCTGACCACCTTTACCCGAGGCCCCTTTACCGGCAGCAGCGGTATCTTGACCAGTCGAAGCGGTACCCTCATCAAAATTACTCCGCTTGCTCTCCCCTCCTCCATCAGGATTTAATTCGGTCGAGGCCGCCTCAACAATCTTGGCTTCCACAAAATCGCGCGGTCGCGAATAGTGCTCGCGGGAAACACGAATAATCTTATCCTTATTATTATTACTGTCACTGGCCGGCGCCAGTGTAATCGCGGAAAACGCCGGTCGTGTCACCCCGTCAATATTCATCTTGGCGTAAATATGATGGTTATCGAGGTTGACCATATCGTTCGCTTCAAAGACCGGTTCAAATTCCTTAACCAGAGCAACAGCATCGGTGGCGCCAACCCGAAAAGAAATGAGCGTGCCGGTATTACCAAAAATCGCTTTGGCCACCTCTTCAGGCAGCTGGCCAATATACTGGTGGGTAAGAATCAGATTCAAGTGATATTTACGCGCTTCCGACAAAATTGTCGCAAACGACTCGGTCGCAAAGTTTTGAAACTCGTCAACGTACAGATAAAAATCAACGCGGTCAGCTTCTGGCATGCTTGCCCGACGCATGGCTGCCAACTGAATTTTGGTAATCATCATCGAACCCAGCAAGGACGCCGCATCTTCACCGATCTTACCAATCGAGAGGTCAAGAAGGACTATTTTTTTCTGATTCATCGCCTCTTCAATATTAAAAGTACTGACTGGTTGACCAACAATATTACGGATGGTCGAAGCCGAAAGAAATTGACCAACCTTGTTTTGAATTGGCGCGATCGCCTCTGTCCGAAACTTAGGGTCATATTTTTCGTACTCATTAATGAAAAATTCGCGAATGACTGGGTCTTTCACCTTTGCCAGCACTTTTGTACGATACGACTTATCCACGAGCAAACGCATTACCGACAACATGGTGGCGTTGGGATATTCCAGCAGGGCTAAAACGACGTTGCGCAGAATATATTCCAGCCGCGGGCCCCACGAAGTTTCGCCGAAAATCTTTTTAAAAATACCCACCACGCCCGAAGCCACGACATTTTTTAAATCGGGATCGACGTTTTCCAAAATATTAAAGCCGACGGGATGTTCCTTATCAGCCGGGTTAAAATAAATCACGTCGTTAATACGGCTGGCAGGAATAAAATTAAGGATATTATTCACAAAGTCGCCGTGCGGATCGACAATCGCCACGCCGCGGCCTTTTCGAATATCATCAATGGCCATATTCTCAAGCATGGTCGACTTCCCTGTTCCCGACTTACCAATCGCATACATGTGCTGGCGGCGATCTTTAATCTTAATCCCAAAACGTTGGCGCACACCACGAAAATCGGACATCCCAAACAGCGTGAGTTCATCCGGTGGAATTGTTCCTTCAATGGGCAGCTGCGCCGGTGGCTCTCCTTTCTTGGCACCCGCCCAGACAATGTTTGGGGTTTCCACCGAGATATTCGGAAGGTGATAAACCGAGGCTAACTCGGCGATATTCAGGATCGAACCTTCGTCCATAAAATTGCGCAGTCGGTAAGCTTCTAACATTTTAGGATCATTACTGATTTTACCGGCCTTAAAGCCATTCATATTGATGGTATTAAACTGCTTGAAAACACCGGTCACGGCATTAACCTTCATGGTGGCTGTCGAAATATCAGGCGCCAAGGCCAACAGACGAATCTTCGAAGCGTAACCCAGTTTGGTTGTTTTCTCTTCTACCGCCTTAAGAGCGGCTTCTTGCGACGCCGGTAGCGACGTGGGTGGTGGCGGTGATGAGCCTTCCGGCGGTGGCGCCTGGAGCACACCAATCAAGCCTTTTACCAATAACCTAAAGAACGATGCCCGTGGCGCTTCGCCACTGCGAATTGCGGCGACGTGACCAATCCCTTTATGTTGCCACTCGTCGGAAATCGGCCGCACCAAAAGCTGAATCCAAATCTGTTCGTGCTCCCCTACTTTTGATAACACACCCGTAATACCGGCTAGCGGATCAACTTCAAAACTATCAAACGTTTTAATTGGAAAAACATCTTCTTTTTGGAGCCCCAAATCAGTCGACGCAAGCCGCAGGTCAGCCAAATCAACACGGGCATAATCTGGCACCTCTTGAATCTCGACTGTTGGATATTGAGCGTAAATCTGACCCTCAATAAAATCCCTAAATTCGGTTGGGCACTGGACATAAAACTCAATGGCATGGGCCGAAGCAACAATCTCAAAACTAATATATTCCGCAAAGCGAGCATCGGGCCGAAAAATACCATGGAGCGCCGCAAACAAGTTCTCCGCCGCCGCCGGCGTCTTTTCGTTATTTTTTGGAACAAGAATTTTAAGAATAATTGTTTGCCGACCCTTAAGCCACCGCTCTTTAGCCTGCTCGGCGCGCACGCGCAAAAGCAAAATAAGAGCCGTGATTAGGCCAGCACCAATTGCCACCGCAAAAAGTAAAGCGATAATATTCATAATTAGGTTGTATTCATCGTCACGTCACCGCCTTGACTTAACAGGTTTTCCACCGCCGCCCACTCCGATTCTGTATCGCGCGGCACAACAATCGTTAGTTGATCGCCTGGTCTGGCATGATAATACGTCACTGAAGCTGTCAGGAGTTGATAGCGTTTCCCGTCAACGGCTGCCAGGTAGCGACCATTTGACTCCTCAAGAACAGCCAACAGTTTCTGCCGCTCGATCGGACCAATCTGTTTATAGATAAAGGTACCATCGTGAGCAATCGTCAGTTTTAAGATATCCCCGGCGACAAGCTTACTCTTACTGGCATAGTTCGGTGGTACAGGGTAGTGACGTCGATCAGAACCCACCATTTGTTCGCCATCAAACACACCTTCGAGAATTCGTTGTCCATCGCTTCCCTGTTCACCGAGATCCTGCCCCAAAGCTTGCGCCTTTCCTTGGTAAACCTGTTCAAAGATCAGATGGCGAACAGACCTCAAATAGTGGTCAGCTTGATCGAGCAAGCCACGGATAACTTCAACTGATTCGCTAGAAAGGGAAACACCCTCCGCCTTGACCCCCTCCTCTTCCGCAAAATTTGCGGTCCCGGGGTCATTTTTCATGTCTTCCTCCATGTTATTTGCTATTCGTTTCGGTTTATCTTTCGATTTTCGGCCGGCTATGCTACCAATCTTACTTTTTATGACAAGCGCAAACCGGCTGGCGGTAACGGTGGCGTTACTACTTGATTACCCAACCGAAACCGTTCGTTCATGGCTGCTTCGACTCTAGCAGAGGGCTGGCCGTATTTCAAACGTGAAAGTTGGCGAATCGCCTCGGCTAATTCATGGTTTCTGGGTGATGGTGACTTTATTGAACGCATACTGAAAGGTTTACTGGGCGTACCGTCGATCAGCAGTTTCACATACATATTAGCAAAAGTCAGGTTCGTTAAGTCATCTTTTGTCACCTCCGAAAACTCTTTTTCTAAAAATTCGGCATCAGCCGCCCCAATCCGGTAAGTAATCAACGTCCCGGCGTTACCAATCACCGCATCGCGAATATCTTCGGGCAGTTGCGCAATATATTGATTGGTAATGTTGAGATTTAAGCGATATTTACGCGCTTCCGATAAAATCGTCTTAAAGGTACCCGTCGTAAAGTTTTGAAACTCGTCGACGTAGAGGAAAAAATCTTTTCGTTTTTCTTCATCTGTGTCCGCTCGCTGGAAAGCTGCCACTTGCAACTTGGCCACTAAAATCATACCTAACAGGTTAGAGTTTGTCTCCCCGATCTTACCTTTCGACAAGTTAACGAGCAAAATTTTACCGGTATCGAGCACCTCCCGGAGATTAAAGGCACTCTTCGTCTGACCGATCACGTTGCGAATCAAATCGTTAGTCATAAAGCGACCAAATTTTGAAATGAAATAGTTATACATTTCGGACTTGTGAAAATCCGACGTTTTAGCAAGCTGTTGATCCCAGAACGCTCGCACAACCGGATCGGTCACGTGCGACACAGCATACTCCCGAAACTTGTCATCCACGAAAAGCCGCGGAATATCAAGGAGTGTCCCACCACCCGGCATACCCATCACGGTCAGACTGGCGTTGCGCCCCCAGTGTTCAAATTGCGGCCCCACCATCCCCGTCCGATTGGGGTCGAACAGTTTATAGAAGATCTCAATCCACTCCGAGACCAGAAAGTCTTTATCCTTGGGGTCTGACCACTCCAGCATATTAAGCCCCATCGGCCAGTCGGCATCCGCCGGATCAAAAAGAATCACATCATCGGCTCGCTCGGGTGGAATAAGCGTTAAGATATCTTCAATGGCGTCGCCGTTGGGATCAAAAAATGCACACCCCCGCCCCTCGCGGATGTCCTGTTCCATCATATAGGTAAACAGAGTGGTTTTACCGACACCGGTTTTACCAATCGAATAGAGGTGTTTGCGACGGTCGTTGAGCTTAATCCGCACTGCCTGATGTTCACCCCGAAAGATACTCTCG
>JBBTZN010000044.1:0-10774 GCA_038061355.1 Patescibacteria group bacterium
AAATCAAATCGTCCAACAAAGCCATTTGCCTGAAAAACCTGTCGCAAGCCAATCGCACCAAGAACACCGGCTGGCCCAGTAGTCGAGTCCCAGATATTGCCGGGTTGACCGACGAGGCTTTGGTTCAAAGCCGTGCCCAGAACCCGCGAGAAGAGGCCCTGGCTGTTGCCGGTAAAGATACCAAAGACTGCTTGGCTATTAAGGCCGGTTTGTGAACCGAGAAGGCCAAGCTGGCCATTCATCTGGCGGGCGAGGCGGGTAAAATTATCACTATATTTATTAAAGAAATCTGTGTAATTGGGATCGCTGGATCGATTTAAGGCTAGCCTTAAATCGTTAGCCATAACCTCCGGCTTGGCGGCGCTCCAAATATTGGCGGTTAGAAACTGGGCACCAAGGTTTCCAACGAATTCCATTGGCGTTACCTTTTCACGAATAAAGTTGCTTAACAAATCTTTGGTGAGGCCGATGCTTCGATCGAGCAGGGCGGTCGGGGTGGTGAGGTCGGCTGGCGTGGCGACAGAGCGGCCGGCAACTAAGCTGGCCAGGTCGCGGAGAACAGGTCGGAGCTTGTCGGCGTCAACTGAAGTAGTGAGTTCTGGCAGACGCGCCCCGAGGGTGTTTAAGAAGAGGCCGATGCGTTCCTCGCGGGAACTATTGGGGGTTGGTTGCCAATCTTCGAGGCGGGCCTGGCTAATGATGGTGCGGATTTCGGTGACAGCGCCTGTTGCGACAGGGGTTAAGTGTTTGAGCTCTTTGAGAGCGTCATCGAGGTTGGTCAAACCGCCTAAGAGAAAATCATCGGTGCGCAGGGCCTGTCGGCCGGCGCCGGAAATAAAGGCGTTGTCTTTGGGAACATTACCTAGCGCTTCGGAGAGATAGTCTCCCGCGAGGCGTGGCAAAACATCTGTCGTAAAGCGATTCTTTTGAAACATTCGTTCAAAATCGCCATTTAACAGCCCGAGCCGGTCGGTGCCAATAGAGGCAATATTCATGACCGGAACCTGGTAATCCAGACTGCTTGTCGGAACGGTAAGGATGGTGCCCGTGGCAAAATACTTAAGGAGGGCAAGCTGGTTAAAGGGTTTAGGATCGATCTTGGCCACAATTTGACGACCAACATCGGTTAGACTTTCCGTCGTGATCGGCCCGTTCGTTAGTAACCCGAGAAGATCTGGTTGACGGACAAGGTGGTTCGCCAGCCAGCCGCGGATTTCACCCTCCTCGTCGAGAGCGTTGTTATTGCTGACTATTCCAAGAGGTAGATTTGACGAAGCTTTGAAGCGGCTAGCAAAATCTTGCCAATCGGTGTCATTAATCATCGGCCGGTAGAGGCGTTCGATCTCAGCTAGTTGTTCAAAGGTCGTTGGATAAAAATTCTCGTCAGGCAAGTAGAGGTCCTCGGGACCAAATTGGAGGTTTAAGTTCATGGCTCGGTTTTTAATTAAGGGATCGGCCCCAAGATATTGGTCGACGGTAGCGGCCAGAAGACCAGCACCAACAGTTTGGGCAAACTGGGCAAAACCACTCGCGCTGGCGTTGGCCGCAAAGGTGGCCGTCGTACCGGCCGCCACTCCGAGAAGCCGGTCGGTGTCATTAGCTTGGTCAATAAACTGGCTCTGGAAGCGATTACCGAGACTGGCCGGAAGATTGTCCTGACGGATCTGGTCGAGGGCGAGGAGGAGGCGTTGGCTGATAGCGATGGTGCCAATCGCCTGCTTGATTTCGGTTTGGTTGGTAAGGGGAAAGCTGGTGAGAGCCGTTGTCGGTTGCAGGCCGAGAATCTTACCGGTGAAATATTGGGTGGCGAGGTTGGTGAAGAGCTCTTGGCTGGAATTACCTTCTAGTTTGTAACCGCTGCCAAGAAACTGACGCCCCAGCCCTTCGCGGGCTAGTTTTTCGCCGACTTCATCGAGTGATTGTGATTGGAGGGCGGTAATTGTTAATTTGGGAAAGAGATTTGTGAGAAGAGCAGCGCCCATAAAATTGATGGTCTGATCGAGCGTGGCGCCAACGGGAAAGATGGGCTCCGTAGTTGTACCTGGTAGACCCGAAAGGGTTAAGACCTGGCCAAGCCGAGCAAAAATCGTTGAAAGGTTGTTACTTTCACCATTCCAATCGCTGATTAAGCGGAGGGCATCGGGGGTGACATTAAAACCGCCGTCGCCAAGGACTTTAAGGAGGGCGCTGACCACGCCGTCTTTGCCAAGCCGGCGGGCGAGATCATCAAAACTGGCCCCAAAAAGATTGGTGAGAAGATTAGGATTGGTATCGTTAGCGCCTGATGGATAGGTACCAAGACTATTGCCGCCAGCTGGTGGATTATCTTGCCAGGCGACTTCGATGGCAGTTGGATCGAGTTTTTCACGTTTGGTAACCTTTAATTTTTTAGAACTCGCACTTTCGGGTTTGAAGGTTACCTTGGTGCAGCGGATATAGTCGATAGCGGCCACATCAAAAGCGTGGGTCTCTTTAAAGGTATGGGAAGAGATATTCTTTTCTTGTTCGGCGGGTTTGCCCTCTTCCCCTTCCGTCGATTCCAGCCGATTGTCGTTATCATAGTCGGCGGTGATGCGGCTAACATCTAAATATTCGCCGCCAAAACCGCTATTTTCTGGATCGTCCGGATCGTTTTCTTCCATCCGTAGCCAAAGGGCTTCGAGCATCCACTTGTGATAATTAGGTAGCGGTAGAATATCTTGATACTGCCCTTGAATTTTGGGAGGAATAGCCAAATAGTTTGAATCGACAAATTTTTGATAGGTTTCGGGATCAGTCTCTTTCAGTTTGCGGATTGAACGGCTGATAAGGGCCCAGTTTTCTAGATATTCGCGATCAACTGGTGAGAATTTCATGTTTTTGGTGAGGAGATCGGTGAGAAACTTTGTTTCTTTCGCAGATAATTTAACTTCGCGCAGAGCCTCTTGGACAGTATCTTCGTCTGGTTGAGGATCAACCTGACCGTTGGGTTGCCTGGTGTATTCATTTCCATACGCATCGAAGCCAATATCGAAATTGAGGTCAGCGGCGGCAAGGGCAGGGAAAAATGGCTGCGTCGCCAGTGAGAAGAGCAGGGCGAAGAAAATAGGTTTGATCCACGGACGAGCGGTTCGGTATTTCATGGTGTTCCCTTCCTTCGGTTTTTTTCTAGTTAGACATTCTGGCAAATCGAGATGCCGGACCAAGCCGTCTGATCGGCCAAGTATGGCGGGCAACAGTGCTCTTCGAAGAGTTGCCATCAATCGTGTCGACTGTTCCATTACCGTTGTTGGCAACGACGATGCCGATATGGAGGGCGCCATCGTAGCCTGTTCCGTCTTCGGCCCAGACCAGATCGCCGGGCTGGGGGGTGTATTGTTTTGAGTCCGCATAAAAACCGATGTGATTATCCTGCATATATTTAAATATTTCTGGGGCGTAGTTGGAATTGCTCGGTTTGAAAAGCCCCTTATAGGTTGTATCCCGCGTGTACACGAAATTGGCGAACGCTGCGCACCAAGGTTGTGAACCGAGATTATACGGGGTTGAGTTTCCATCTTTATAGTGCGGGTTATTAAAACCTTTTTCGTAGACGCCTTTTTGGGATTCTTCAATGGCGATACGAACTATTTCAGCACCTTTACTGCTGGCACCGCCATCAATAAGAATTCCCAGTTCTCTGATTTTAGCCTGGATTACCTTTTGGAGGGCGTAGATTTTTTCAGGGAATTTTTTTACGGCTCCCTTGCTGTCGAGATTAGTAGTATCACTAAAGATGTGTTCCAGACTGGAGAAAAAATCGCCAGAAATAGTCTCGATTTCTCCCACGAGAGCGAGAGCTTTGGTTTTATTTTCCCCATCGGGCATTTGGCTATTGATGCGTTCTTTAAGTTTGGCAAAGGCATCGGTAAAGGTTTTCTTTTTCTCTTCGAGAGCGTCTTTTTTGGCCGGCAGATCACCGGCCAGGGTCAGAAGGTTTGTAACCTTGGCTTGTTCTTGCACATGGGCAACTGGTTCGGTTGGGGTGCGGCCGGTATCGCCGCGCGGACGACCACGAACAGCAAGGGTAAAGAGGAAAATGATGATGCCAAGCAGGACGATGGCGAGAAGAATTCCGCAACCAATTAAGACGGCCGGCACCCAAACTTCAGAGGTGGCAACCGCGGTGGCTCCACCAACGGTTGCCGCGCCAGTCCCGGCCGCGGCGGCTCCCGCTGTACCAGCGGCACCGGCGGCTGTTCCAGCTGCGCCTGCTCCAGCAACACCTGCCGCGCCGGCGGCTCCGGCTCCACCGGCTGCTGCGCCACCACCCAGGGCGGCTTGGCCAGCAGTTTGAAGCCCAGCTTGGCCAAGTCGTTGAGCGGCCTTTTCACCAACTTTTTTGGCCGCGTTGCCGATCGCTTTTTTACCCCGTTTTTTGATTTCGTCGGACGCGCTGTCTTTCAGCCGATCCTTGGCTTCCTCTTTAAAGCGTTCGCTGGGCGTATTCGTCTTATCTTTAGCATCCTTTTCGTTAACGCGTCGATTTAGGAGTTGCTCACGCATATCATCCAAATTAGTCCGCTTGGGACCAATCGGATCGCTAAACGAAGGTTCTTCTTCCCCTTCGCCATCTTCGTCTATAAGTTCGGGATCGACTTCCTCGTCAAGAAGATCGTCGTCGGGATCAAGGCTCGCCGCCACCTACCCTCCTCGAAATCCCGCTGTGCGGGATGGAGATTCCGATCATCACAATGCATCGGAATATTCCTTAATTAATACTTATAGCTTATAGCTTATAGTTGCAGTCGACAACCTTACGTCATTGCGAGTATCGGCCGACCTGTCCGCCTCTGGAGGAAGCAATCTATTTTTTAGAACGAGATTGCTTCGGCCTTGGAAAAGGCCTCGCAATGACATCTAATGTACAGGTCAAGGATTTTAATTGGGGTACTTACATCATTTACGCGTCAATTTCCAAAATAACATTCCACAGCGTGCCGTTACTGGTCAACCATAGTTGGTGGCCGTCTTCGGCGACCAAAATACTATCTGTACTGATCGGCTGGCTTGTCAGGTAGCGATAAACGGCAGTGGTTTGATCGGCTAGCAGAACTCTTTGGAACTGATCTTGATTGGTATCGGTCGGGGTGGCAACAATCAAGCCGCTACCATCAGTCAACCAGGCAGTTTTGGCTAAGGCGACGCGATAGGTGAGATCGGTGAGTGCTTGGTCGGCAACGGTAATGAGACTCAAACCTCGGGTAAATTCGACCAGCAGTTGTTGGCCGCCAGGGCTCCAGTTGGCCGCTTTGGCGCTATCGGTACGGGCGACTTTCTTGATGGTGCGGGTGGTGACATCATATAAGTAAACGGCCTCTTCAACTAATAAAACCGTTCGGCCATCGGGCGACCACGAGAGGGTGGGGTTTGTTAATTGGTAGGGTCGCAGATCAATCAACCGTTCGGCCTTGCCGCTCGTAATTTCCTCGCGAATAAGTGATCGTTCGCCACTGGGCGTGGACTCAAAGGCGATGATGGTCTTTTGGCTAGGATGCCAGGTGACTTGGCGCAGATTCGGGCCCAGATCACGTTCGTCTTGGCTTAAGAAATCGTAGCGTTTAAAGTCGAAGAGCTTGGTTTGGCCATCGTTGGTTTGAATGATCGCGAGCGACCGATCAGGCGACCAAACAACATTTTGGACGTTGCTAAAACGGGCTTCAGAAATTGCTTCGGGTTTAAAGGCGCCGTCGGCGCCGGCCAGGGTCGGCAAACGAAAGAACTGGCTACCATTTTGGCCGAGATAGTAGATTTGATCCGTCTGATTATCAGATGTCACGGCAGAGCGAACATCGCCCGCCATGCGGCGAATTTCGGGTACCAGGCGAAGACTGACTGCCAGCGAATGATTTTCGCCGATCGAAAGATCAACACTCGTTTTTTCGGTGAGATAGTTTTTGGCCCGTAAGGTGAGATCATAGTGGCCAGGCGGGAGTTTTTGCGGTACACCAGTCGCAATCGGCTGGCCGTTTAGAATAACCTCGGCGTCACCGGGTGTGGGAATCACCGTCAGACGGGCCTGATAAAAGAAAGCGACAAAAATAATCACCGCCGCGATGACGAAAGCGAGAGATAGCCCGAGCCAAAGATAAATGCGTCGTGTCATAATGCTTCTTTTACTATATCAGTCTTAGGCTCTCATATAATACTAGGGAAATTGAATTTCAGCGCGCTGCTCGTCACTAAATAGCAGCAAAGATTTGTTGTCGGGTTTTGGGACAAGCGCGTTAATTGGCCAGATAGGCGGTTGGTTCGTGACGGTTACAACTTGGCTAGTTTGAAGAACAAGTTGTTCCAGACGATTTTTTGTTTCTTCCGTAACAAGATAGTAAAGTCGAGTTCCGTCAGGTGACCAAGTGAAGCTGGTGGGGTCAAGACGGCCACTTATCGAAATTGTTTGTTTGGTTTGGCCAAAGAGTTCAAGCTGAGCGCTGTTGGCTACCACGCGAACTGCAACACCTTGTTCACCGGTGGGGCTTACTAAAAAGAAGTCATGATCTTTGAGGACGAGGGTTTGAATACCCGAAGCGGAGTCGATTTGCCAGAACATTGCCTGTTCGCGTCCTCCGTCGGGATAGGCTTGAACCATAATTGTGCCTTCCTTTGCCCAAGTTGGCTCGGCAAAGTAGGCGGGGCCGCTTGTGGTAGAAGAGTTTCGGAGGTCCCAGAGGCTATGCCAATCACTGCCATCAGGTTTGGCAATCGCCAGAACTTGATCTTGCCAAATGTAGACGATTTGACTGCCATCAGGTGACCAGCGGATCGAACGGATGGCTGGGTCGTAGCGTTGGATAGTTTGATCAGTAAAGTTAATTCGGTACCATACTGTCGTATCTTGTGGGAGTTCGTTCGTGTGAAAGCTGGGGCTAACTTCAGCCCAGTCGGGGATATTATTGATAGCGGCGATTGCTTGTGAGCGGTCGGGTGACCATTCGAGACGGATGAGACCCAAAGTGGGTTCAGTAAGTAATTGCTGCCGCTTTCCGTCACTTGTTTCCTCCCAGAAAAGGTTGGGGTCTTTTTGTTCGTGACCAGACTGAAAATAACGGAGGGTTTGTCCATCTGGTAAAAGAGTGGGAAACTTAATGCCTTCGTTGGTGGGATCGTAGCTTACGGTCGTTGTGTCCGTATTTTCAAGTGTGTCTGAATTACCTCGTCGCCCGAGGGTGGCTACGAGAATAATGAAACCAATTACCACGACGCTGATTAGGAGAAAACGAAACGTTCCTGGATTCATTATTGTCCTTTAAGCCGGTTAATTTCATCGAGTATGCGTTGCATATTCGCTCGACCTGGATCAGTCCGCACTTTTTTGAATGAACTGTTCGGCCCCCCGTATGGTTCTTTGTCGGTATAGTCAGCAACGAGATCTGCCCGACCACGTTTATAAGAAGCGTCGTTGATTTGTTCGTGGCTAATTACGTTATTAATCGGTACACCGAGGTTTTTTGAGATATAGAGTGCCCACTGGGCTGCCTTATGGACGGTTTTATCGGGCAAGGTACTTGCGGCATAGCCAACGATCTCTAAATTGACCGTATTATTATTCATACCGAAGGCGCTGCGGGACATAACATTGTCGGGTAGGAGTTGAAAAACAGTTTCACCATCCAGGACATAGTTAGAGACTGCCCCCGGTGGTTCGGGATCCTCATTCTTTATTATCCCTGTATGGGCTGACAGAAAGCTATTGGGGAATCCCGGTGTTTCAGTGGTGTGTATTACAATCCAGCGCGGTGTTAGTTGCCAAGTATTCAGGTTGTAACGTCTTTTGGCCAGGGTGGTGATTTTCCGTTTATATTGCTCGAGTTTTGCCCCACTAAACATTTTAGTCTGGTCAACTTTGAAATCGTCTAGGGTCGAGTTTGGGCTACCACCACCATCGTTACAGACGCGTAGCGCACCGTAGAAACCCGAGACGCGAACACCAACTTCTTCAAGTTTTCGACCAGAGCTCGGCGCTTGGATCATTTTTCCTTCGCCTGAATAGATGGCAACGTGGCGAATACCATTGCACCCTTGGTATTTAGTTCCATCCTTCGTTGGATCTTTATCGCCGTAAAATAAGAGATCTCCTGGCTTGAGTTTGTTTTGGTCAAATTTTTTAGGGCCGAGGTTGCGATAGTCGCTACCCGTCGGACACCGTCCGTTAGTAATCAGGGGTTGGGGTTCGATGCCAATAGGGCCGATTACCCAATAAGCTCCTCCGCTGCCCCCACCCCATGCTTTGGGGTTGGCTTGAACATCAGCCGACCGAGGCCCCGAAAGTCCGGCGGCATTGCACGACGCGACAACGAGACCCGAACAGTCAAATTCACCACGGGCGACGTTGCAACCACCCCAAACGTAGGTTAATCCGCGGCTGACTTGTTCGCGGGCAAAAGCGACAATTTTGTTACCGCAGGTATCGCTATAGCCTTGCTTCGATGGCGGTACATTTTCGCCACCATTCGTGTCATCGTTGCCGCTATTGGCGGCGTCGAGCTGGCCGTTTTGGACTTGGGGTGGTGGTTCGGCGCTGTTGTTTTGATTGCCGGCCGTGAGCGTCGCAAAGAGAGCCATCGTCACGATCGCGAGAAAGGCGAGGAAGGCGCAACCGGCCAAAGAATACTTGATCGCGTTCATTAGCCCTTCGTCTGACTACTAGGTTTGCGAATCAGGTGGAGCCGAACCCGCAATCTGATTTTGTTTGAAGCTTAAAAGCTGGCGGGGGTCGGTGGTGATAATTTGATCTTCGCTCGAGGAAGAGACAATTTGAATGGCGACATGATTAAGGCCGGCGAAAAAGAGACCTTGGCCAACATCGGCCTGGAGGAGCATGTATTTTTCACCTTCGGTCAGATTGAATGTTTCAGCTAGCCGATCGGCCGCCGAGGGCGACTGTTTTAAGAGAATGGTTAGCGAGGCGTTGGTGACCACGGCCCGGCCGTATTGGGAGTTGACCATATCTTCCACATCTTGGGAGATTATTGTTAGCCCCAAGTAGTATTTGCGAGCCCGTTTAGCGAGGGAGTAGAGAAAACGGGCGGAGTCTTCGTATTGAAGGAGAATCCAAGCTTCGTCAATAATTAAGATGCGTTGGCGGAGGTCATTTTTAATTTTGTTCCAGATATAGCCCAGGACTAGGTACATGCCGATCGGCCGTAGTTCCTCTTCAAGGTCGCGCACGGAAAAGCCGACAAAGCCGCGGTTTAGGTCGAAGTTGGTCGGTTTATTAAAGAGGCCGGCAAAGGTGCCGTTGGTGTATTTTTCAAGTCGACGGACGAGCGATTCGGTACCCGACATATTTTCGAGAACATGTTGAAGATCACCCATCAAGGGTGGTGGGTTTTTGTGCGAGGCGGGATCGCCGGTGATGTCTTTTAAGGCATATGTCTCAAAGAGGGCTTTATCGAGGATAGCGTCTTCTTCGGCGGTTACCCCACCAAGCATCAGTTTTAAGAGGCCGTGCACCAAGATGACGCCAGAACGTAAGACGTCTTCCCCACTTTGGCCTTCGAGTAGCGGCGAAAGGTCAAACGGGTTAATGCGTTGCTCGGAGTTGAGAGATAGGTTTAAATAACTACCACCCACGGCTTCGGCGAGGAGTTTGTACTCGTTTTCGGGGTCGATGACGATAATATCAATTCCCCACATCAGTGAGCGCAAGGCTTCGAGTTTAACCATATACGATTTCCCCGCCCCCGATTTGGCAAAGACGACTTCGTTGGCGTTTTCAAGAGAAAAACGATCAAAAATAATTAGCGAATTATTATGGCGATTAACGCCGTAGAGGATGCCTTCGTTGGTGGTTAGCTCGGCCGAAACAAAGGGGAAAGCGGTCGAGAGCGACCCCGTATCAAGGTTGCGGGTAATTAGAAGTTCGTCGTCCGCCAGCGGCAGGGTGGTGGCAAAACCTTGTTCCATTTGAAGAAGGGCTTGTTTGGTGTAGACGAGCATCCCGCCGAGGGTGGATTCGAGTTGTTTGGTAGCGGTGACGAGTTCTTCGGCCGAGTCGGCGTAGAGCGTAAAATAGAGGGAGTAGTGAAAGAGGCGAACTTCACCCCTTTGCAGCACGTCGCGTAAGCCTTCGATATCCGAGACCGCCGTTTCGAGCTCGGGGTTTCTTACAAAACCCTTCTCTTGCTCAATATGCATGGTACTTTCGAGTTGGCCAACGCGTTTTCGTAAATCAGTCATCACCTCGTTGCTCTTTAAGGGGTAAATAAACATGGCTATGTCCGCCGTAATATCGTAGTTGATAATCGGCGAGAGCCAGTTGGTTTCCAGAAAACGCGGGTAGGTGTAGACAAACAGCGTTTTAGTAAAAACCGGGCCGAACTGGACGTGGTTAGGGGTGACGATCCAATCGGCCGGCGCGATCTGGTCAAGAACCGAGACCATCCCTTCGCGAAAAACCTTTTCGGCTTCGCGTTGGTTCATGGCGTCAACACGACGAGCTTTTTGGCTAGCCAAATTAGGAATAATACGAGCCATAAATACCTCTCCAATGACGAATGACGAATGACGAATCAACTGTCATTTTTACAATGATCAAATGGGGTTTAGACATTGATTCGGAATTCGGAATTCGGAATTCGTCATTTATTCGCATTATTTCCTCCCTCAATTTGGGATTCAAGCTCGGCACCAACCACTGGCCCGATGAGGAGTTCTTCGTCCGTCAGTCGCTCTTTACCCGCTTCTTCGGGGTTAAAGGTCTGATAATAAAGCTCAATCAATTGTTGGGTATCGAGCGGTACTGAACGCAAACCCA
>JBBTZN010000045.1:0-7050 GCA_038061355.1 Patescibacteria group bacterium
CTCTTGCAAAGTAGCCATAGTGTTCACCCCAGTGGCGCCAGGCACCAGCCAGGCGGTTAGCGGTTTGTTTGACGGATCGTTCGGGCCCAAGCACCGGGGTACCGTCGCTATTCAGTTGTGGCGTGCCATCAGCGTCGATTTGGGGCACGCCGGCTTTGCGGAAGTATTTGGAGACGACAATATCGGTGGCCAGTTGTGACCAGTCGCTGGGCACTTCGACATCCACCATTTCAAAAATGATTTTGCCTTTTTCGTTACTAATGCGGGAGGTGCGTTTGTCCCAGGTAACGGTTTCAAAGGGGTGAAGGCCGGGGGTAGTAAAGAGACGGTCGACTTTAAGGCCGGTTTTGGGATTATAGTGGCGATCGGTGTTGATTTCTGGTTCGGTTTTCTTAGAAGAATTAACTGCTTTAGAAACAACGTTTTCAGAAATTATTGTTCGAGTGGTAGTCCGCTCTTGATACTCACTGGTAGCGGTTTCGGGGATGATGGCCCGAAACAGGTCGAAAGCCGGATCGTCGTTAGTTCGATCGGACGCTTCGGTGCGGGTTGGGGCCTCAACTGGGCCGTCGTCCTGGGTATGAGGCATTGTTCCTCCTTTAATTAGCTTTATTAGCTTCATTAGCTACATTAGCTACTTAGCTTATTAGCTTGCTAGCTTGTTAGAGATATATAATCCCCTAATAAGCTCGTTTAATTTTAGCCAGTTCTTTTTCAAAGGCTTCGAGATTATCAAAACCACGGTAAACGGAGGCAAAACGCAGATAGGCCACGTGGTCAAGCGCTTTCAGCTCACGGACGACCGCTTCGCCGATTTGTTTGGTTGTCACCCGGTCGCAGCCATCGCTAAAAAACTTAAGCTCAAGTTTATCGCAAATTGCTTCTAGCTGTTCGAGGTTGACATTGCGCTTTTCAACCGCCCGGCGAAGGCCTTCCATAATTTTTTCCCGGCGGAAGGGCTCGAGACTGCCATTTCGTTTTTCGACTAGGAGTTTTTGGGGTTCGATTCGTTCGTAGGTGGTAAAGCGAAACTGGCAGCCGTCGCAGACGCGGCGGCGGCGTATCGAGTCGCTATCGGCCTCGCGTGAATCGATGACTGACAGGTCAGCCTTATGACAACGAGGGCAGTCCATTTACGGTTTCCTCCTTATCCAGGTGATTTGGCTGTAAACCGCCTTCGGCGGACTTTCGCAGTATAAACCAAGTCATAGTTTGTGAATGTCTGAATACTGCTTCAGCCACAATCAGTTGGTGTCGCTTATCCAACATACCCCCATATTTTGTGGTGTCAACTATTTATCCTGTGGATAAAAGCTTATTAGCTTTTTAGCTACTTAGCTTGTTAGAAAAGGCTAACGAATTCGGTCAAAAAATATGCCTGGAAGTCGTGATTTTTTTAGTTTGTGTCTATTTTTCTTGTCAATCCCGTACAGCAAGGTCGCAGTGGCGTCCGCTTCGCTATTGGGACCCAGAAATATCCGGACAAGGCCTGGATTCCCGCTGTCGAATTACATTCGGCGCGGGAATGACAAGTAACGAGGCTAGGACGGACGTAAACGCTCGTTAACTTCAGAGGTTAACAGTTCCTCCGAAGTTTTCCCTGATTTGCGAACGTTCTCTATATGTTAATGGAGACCTAGTAAAACAGACCTGGTCTGTAAGGCTAAGTCTGTTCTCTTTTTCTCTAAGAAGCTAAATAGATAATCATCTAAAAAGCTATAGTAAAACATACCTGGTCTGTAAAGCTAAGAATAATGTCGTTTTTCCCTAAGAAGCTAAAAAGCTGGTTTCCTAATAAGCTAATTAAAAACAGGACGAGCCCGCTCGCATAAACGCGAACGGGCCCATCGGGGTAGGAACGGGGCGCGGCCCCGGGGATTAGGGCGGGGGTGCGGCGGCAGCCGGGCGGCGCGAACGTCGCAGGTAGATGCCGGCTGCCGCCAGGCAGGGTCCGGAGACCACTGCCACGATGGCCAGCAGCAGCCCCATGACAACCAGGCCCGCCACGAGACCATGGACGATGCCGTAACCCAGCCCCACACCGGGGACATAGGCGATGCCGCTCCACGGACTGTAGCGGTACTGGGTCGCCGCAGCGACCACCAGGAGGGCGATGCCGAACGCCGCGGCGATGGCCAACATCAGGCCAATCGGCTCCTTGGGGTTCTGGATGACCCCCCAGAGGAAGCCAATGACGAGGCCGGCGATCGGACCGCCGAAGATGTTGAGGGGCAGCGGAACTGGCCTGCCAGTGCTGTCGCGGCACTCCTCGAGCCATTCGCGGAGGCCGACGATGAGCAGTGCGATGGCCAAGAAGATGACCAGATCCCAGCCGCGGGCCCAGACGAAGGGCCAGGCGGTCCAGTCGCTCGTCACCTTGACGGGGTTGGTTACGGGAATGCTCATCAGTGCGATGATCTTTTCCCAGTTGGACTCCAGGAAGCGGTATCCCCAGTAACCGAGGATACCGATCCAGGCGAGAATCACCAGCGGGATGTTCTTCATTTGGGGATAGCTCCCTTGATGTAAATTCCCGCGGGCCACGACGGCCCTCGGGTGCAAGAACCCATGAACCTAGCACTAAACACCAGGTTTGTCAACCTGGTGTTTAGCTAAAATCTGTTTGGTGTTATGTATTAAGCAGCTTTGTCTTCTTCTGGTTGATTAACCTTAGGATCGGAAACGTTTTAATAGAACTTACGCATTTTCTCCTCCACCTCGCAGGAGTCACGGCGGTAACACCTCCGAGGAGATCCCGAAAATGCGTAAGTTCTATTCATTTATTATACAGTCGCAGTTTCAAGGACACGAACGCGGGTTTTGAGCTGTTCGTGCTCGTTTCGAGTAACCATTTCTCCAAGTTGATTTCGAATTTCTTTATGTTCTGCAGTATTTTGTCCACGTATTACACTGAGTTCTGTTCGCATCGCCTTATGTTCAGCCTTATTTTGTTCACGCTGTTCTAAAAACCCCCTTTGAACCATGGCGGTCAGGTCTTCTAAAGTTATTCTTTTGCCAGACATCTCCCCTACTCTCGTATATCTTATTTCAATTTACGACGAATAAAAGCCGGATCCGCCTAGGCGAGATACCTGCCTTTTACTTTAATTTCCTTCTTATGAAGGCCGGGACTTCGAGCTCATCCTCAACTTCGTCTTCATCTTTAGTGGGGGTGATATCGCGATGCTGAATAAAGGGCTCACGGTTGTGGTAGCTCGAGATTTGTCCCTGTGATTTTAGGGGTTTTGGAATGGGATTAGTGTCTTCAAAACCCGTGGCAATGACGGTGATCTTGATTTCGCCGGTCATCGCTTCGTCGACAATCGCCCCAAAGATAATGTTGGCGTCGGGGTCAGACGCTTCGGTAATCGCTTTGGCGGCCTCATCGATTTCGAACATGCCCATATCTGGGCCACCAGTAATATTGAAAAGAATCCCTTTGGCGCCGTCGATGGAGAGCTCGAGGAGTGGCGAATCGATGGCCGCGCGGGCCGCTTCGATCGCTCGGTTGTCCCCTGTCCCGCGGCCAATGCCCATCAAAGCTGAACCGGCATCTTGCATGATGGTGCGGACGTCAGCGAAGTCGACGTTAATAATCCCGTGGAGGGTAATGAGGTCAGAAATTCCTTGCACGCCTTGGCGCAGAACATCGTCCACAATGCCGAAGGCGTCAAGGAGCGACGTTTTTTTATCAATTACTTGGAGCAGCCGATCGTTGGGGATAGTAATTAAGGTATCAACTTTATCTTTAAACTCTTCAATACCCAGCTCGGCGACTTTGCGGCGACGC
The DNA here is from genome assembly GCA_038061355.1 of Patescibacteria group bacterium. Classification (GTDB taxonomy): domain Bacteria; phylum Patescibacteriota; class UBA1384; order JBBTZN01; family JBBTZN01; genus JBBTZN01. The sequence goes on from JBBTZN010000045.1 coordinate 3,791, forward strand.
AGGCCTTCAAACGAGAACGGCTTGGTTGTCACCCCGACCGTCAAGGCTCCTAGCTCTTTGGCGATTTGGGCCACGATTGGGCCGGCGCCCGTACCGGTACCACCACCGGAGCCGTAGGTGACAAAGACCATATCGGCACCCTTTAAGACTTCGTAAATTTCATCTTTATTCTCTTCGGCCGACTTGCGGCCGATTTCGACGTCGGCACCTGCGCCAAGACCACCGGTTGTTTCTCGGCCGATCTGAACTTTAATTGGCGCTTCGTTATGCAGCAGGGCTTGCGCATCGGTGTTGATCGCCACAAACTCCACGCCACGAACTTTCGCTTGAATCATGCGGTTGGTAGCGTTACCACCAGACCCACCGACTCCAACGACTTTTATGACGGCAAAGTTATCGATATCGGTCACTTTGGACATCCCTTCCCTTTCCCCGCACCTTTTTGGGCCAATCCTTTAATAATAGACATCATTCCTATCTCTTCTAGCGTATTCGTAAGGCTTAGTAAAGAGGCTTTTAGCTTGTCAGCTTATTAGCTTCCTAGCTTGTTAGTCGGTGGTGGTTCCTTCATGGTACCAAGAATTGTATTGAGCATCCGCATGATTTCATTAAGTAAGGTTTCACTTCGATCATAGTCAATATTTTTGTCGGCGAAAATTTTCTTGGCAATAATAAGTTGCGTTTCTAATTCTGCACCAGATCCATATGCGATTCTTAGGAATTGTCTGAAATCATTTCTCGTTCCTCTACATCGTCCTTCGGCAATATTAGAAGGGATTGAAACGGCGGCTCGACGCATTTGAGACGTTAGGCCAAATTGTTCTTCTCGAGGAAAGACGGCGGTCAATCGATAGATACTTACAACAAGCTCAATTCCTCGCTGCCAAACTGTTAAATCTTTGTAAGAGTGAATCGTCATTGTCTAACAAGCTAAAAAGCTAATCAGCTAGCAAGCTAGGGGAGAAATTGCCCCAGGATATGTCTGGCGCGAGCGACGAGATCCCCGCCAACTTTATGGATCTCGAGTTTACTCCCATTTTTACCGTGTCGATTGGTGTCCTCGATACCCCAGAGCATTAGGCCGAGGGCGGTGGCGTAGCTGGGGTTATCAAGCTCGTCGACGAGACCAGTTACTTCAAGAATGGGGTTACCGAGACTGGCGGGTAGATGAAGGTAATTTTTAGCGAAGTCAACCAAGCCTTCGAGCTTGGCGCCGCCACCGGTAAAAACGATGCCGGCCGGAATCATGCCGTCTTTGCCGATTTTGCGAAGTTCATCGCGAATCATGGAAAAAAGCTCGTTGAGGCGAGCTTCGATAATCTCCACGACATACTTACGCTCGACTTTTTCTTTTTCTTCAGGCTCAAAGGTAGCGAGGGGAATGGCTTCGCTATCTTTAATACGATCTTTATCGGCCGCCCCATGTTTGATTTTGATGCGTTCGGCGACATCGAGAGAGACACGCAGGCCAATGGCAATGTCGTTAGTGAGATGCATCGAGCCGATTGGCAGAATGGCGGCATGGAGCATATCGCCTTCTTCAAAAATAATCAGCGAGGTTGTGCCGGCCCCAATGTTAACCAAAATGACGCCGCTTTCTTTTTGGCGTTTCGTTAGAAGAGTTTTGGCAGTGGCCAGTGGCGAAAAAACGAGTTCGGTAATTTGGAGGTCAGCTTGCTCGACACACTTAATAAGGTTGCGCATCGCAGGGGCACCACAGGCCACAATACGAGCTTCGACTTCGAGCCGCACGCCACTCATACCGAGCGGGTCCTTAATCCCCCGTTGGCCGTCGACGGCAAAATTACCGGGAATAACATGCAAGATATCGCGATTGGGCGGCACGGCTACCACGCGGGCGGCTTCGAGAACACGGGCAATATCACTTTCGGAGATCTCACCATCGGCACGGGAGACGGCGACAACACCCTTGGCTTCATGGACACTCATCTGATTGCCGCCCACGCCGACGAAAGCGTGTTTTAGGGGTAAGCCAGCGACACGTTCCGCTTGATCAATCGCGCCAGAAATAGCCGAAACACAGTCGTCGATATCAATAACGACCCCTTTTCGAATACCACTGTTGGGGGCTTGACCAACGCCGATAACCTGGAGCATACCTTCGTTGACAATCCCAGCCACTAATGCCACCTTGCTGGTACCGATATCGAGACCGACAACAATTTCTTGTGTTTTCGCCATAACCAATCCCTCCTGCATGAGATTTTTCAGCCGATGGTTTGATTATAGACAGAATATCGCAGGCTAACAACCGCGATGATGAGTTCTCTTATGTTGGGACAGGAAACCAGCTGCTCCCGTCGGGATTGTGGTCGTAGCCAAGAAGGTGTTTGAGGCCGTGTTTGATTGTCCAGCTAAGACGTTCGTCGTAACCCATCCCCTCTTCTTGGGCGCGCGTTCTGACGATTGATTTGCAGATTATCAGCGAGCCCAGCAGAATTGGTTCTTCATCGTGAGTAATAACTGCCTTGAGTTCGGTGTGATGATAAAGCGGGAAACTAAGGACATCAGTAGGTGTGTTTTTGGCGCGATATTTTTGGTTAAGGGTTTGACTTGTTTGTTTGGTAACAAACTGCACCTCAACAAATCCCTTTTCAGCTAACTGGGGATTTTCTACTTTCAGAGCAGTCTTAATAATTGTTTGGTAATCAGCTGTAATCAGAGTCTTCATGTTAAGCGTTGTCGGACCAGTTCGCTCACGACATTGCCGTCAGCCTGACCTTTGGTGCGGGCCATAACTTGGCCCATAACTTTGCCAAAGTCAGCGGCGCTGGTCGCTCCTATCGTGGTGATAACCTCGTCGACGATTTGCGTGAGTTCTGCGTTGGTCAGCTGGGTTGGCAGATAGCTACCAATCAGATTTGCTTCACGCTCTTCTTTGTCGGCAGATTCGGTGCGACCGGCCTTTCTAAAATGATCAGCGGCTTCATGGCGTTGTTTTATCAGTCGAGCCAGTACTTTATGACTCTCTTCGTCACTTAAAGCGTGACCGAGGGTGATCTGCTCATTTTTAAGGGCCGCGCGTACCAGGCGAAGAGCGTCGAGTTTTTCTTGATTTCGGGCTTTCATGGCACTGACGGTATCTTGTTCGATTTGTTCGGTTAAAGACATAAATTACACTCCTAAAATCCAAAATCCGAAGCCTGAAACTCGAAACAAATTCAAAATTTTTAAATTCCATACCATACTTGTTTCGGATTTCGATATTCGGATTTCGGATTTCTACCTATAAGGTGGTT
>JBBTZN010000046.1:0-3618 GCA_038061355.1 Patescibacteria group bacterium
TAGACCTCTTTCAAAACCCCTCTCAGTTATGTACTATCTACATGGAGGGAAAAGATACAAATGACAAAAACAACATCAAAATTTATACAATTACGTCGTCTGCCTGACGAGCAATTTAAGCGTCTGACGGGCGTTCAACGATCCACCTTCACGATGATGGTGGATATTTTAGTTAGGGCTGATACGGACAAAAAACTCCGCGGTGGACGAGCGAATAAACTCCGGATCGAAGACCGGTTATTGATGGCCCTCGAATACTTACGAGAATACCGAACCTATTTCCATATTGCGCAAAGCTATGGCTTAAGCGAGAGTACCGCCTATAAAACTTGTCGTTGGGTGGAAGACACGCTTATTAAGGATAAACGCTTCGCTTTACCAGGTAAGAAGACCTTACAGAATAGTGATATCTCTTTTGAGGTCGTGCTGGTTGATGCATCGGAATCACCGATCGAGCGCCCAAAAAAAGACAACGGCGCTACTACTCCGGCAAAAAGAAACGGCATACCCTCAAAAGCCAAATCGTCATCAACCAAGAGACGAGCCAGATAATCTGTACGGATGTGACTAATGGCCGTCGTCATGATTTCCGATTATTCAAAGAATCCAACGTCCGGTGCCATCCTGATATACTCATCCGAACTGACACTGGCTATCAGGGTATCCACCATCTTCACGCCAACAGCGAGTTACCGAAGAAACGCAGTAAAAAGCATCCACTAACTCCAGAGGATAAACGACGGAACAAACAGATTGCCAGCGAACGGGTGGTTAACGAACATGTTATTGGCGCCATGAAACGTTTTAAGATCATTGCCGACAAATATCGTAATCGTCGGAAGCGCTTTGGTCTGCGGCTCAATCTCATCGCTGGGATCTATAATTTTGAGTTAAAACGGAGGGGGTTTTGAAAGAGGTCTATTGTTTTTTTGAACCATATTCTTCCTTTCTGTCTCAACGCTAAACGGACCCTAATTTTTTGCAAGTAGCCGCTATGTCAGAGGAAACACCAATGGATAATCCGGAAACGCAAGCACCGATTGGCGAGGAGACTGTCCAGCCGCTTGTCGAAGCTGGACTGCCAACCGAAATCCAGTTAAGTGGGGAGGAGAGTCAAATCTTAACCGAGGAGGTAGATTTTCCGAAGAAACAGGCCTGGAATCAAGCCTGGATAGATAAGGTTAGCAGATGGGGTACAGCAGAGGTAAAAGTCGCGAATGAAAACCAGAGCGTATTCGGTCACTTAATTAAACATCTTGGTGAGATCGCCGGAAAATCTGTGATTTCGTATACTTACTGGGACATTGAAGGTTGTCCAAATTCGTCTGTCGTTTTTGACGGAACCGAATGGGTAGGAGGACCAGACGAAAGGTATTTCCGCTTTTGTATAGAGAGAGGGATTCATCCTTTAGAAGCGAAAGTAGCGTGGGAGGATCATGAAGCGGCTGAAAAGCTGGCGGCGGCCGAAAAATCGGCACGCCGGAAGCAACTCCTCTTTGAACACGGTCTTGACGACGAGTCGATTCGACTTCGCCGGGATCAACTCCTCTCCGAGCATAATTTAGAAAGCTCATTGGAGTAACCAGGACTTACGCACTTTAAGGACACCACCTCCGAGGAGTCCCGCCACAGGCGAGATCGTCACCTCGGAGGAGGTTCGGGAGAAGTGCGTAAGTCATGGTAATAATATTTAGGAGGGAGAAAGGAACAAATGAATTTACCAGAACAGAATAACCCATCAGATGAAGTCAGGGAGTACGTGAGGGCCGAAGAGGTCTTGGAGAGCGAAAGCGAAGTCGATAAATTTAAACTCTCGCTGACCGATCAAGAAAGGAAAATTCTTGAACAAATTCCTCAAATCGGCAAGAAATTGATTTGGGAAAGGAACGAGAGAACCTTCTACGCCGAATTTCTACCAACAATCATTGGCAGACAGTTTGATCTACCCAGAAATTACGGCCATGCCAAGTATGAAATAATTGGTGACCAGGCGGCTTGGAAGAGCGAACGTGATGCCCAAAAGATTTATTTTCATTATGCGTCGGTGCCATATTCCCACTCGTCGAGTGGGAATAGGAATATGGGAATAGTGGGAATAACTATTGACGCGTTTCGAGGACACCACCTCCGAGGAGTCCCACCACGGGCGGGAGCGTTCACCTCGGAGGAGGATCGGGAGAAGGGCGTCAGTCCTGTCTAAATTTTAGTTACCCGCCAGACTTCTTCGATGGTCGTCACGCCGTCGAGGGTTTTTAGAATGCCATCTTCGCGCATCGTGAGCATGCCTTGTTTGAGGGCTACTGCGGCGAGGGCTGAAGATGAGGCGTGGCTGGAGATTAAGGGTTTTAAGGTTTCGTTGACAGGCAGAACTTCGTAAATACCGGCCCGGCCTTTGTAGCCGGTTTCGCCGCAGGCGGCGCAGCCTTTCCCCACCGAGAACACCGGGCGGGCGAGTTTGGCTCTCAAGCGCTCCAGGCCAGCCAGGCCGCGCTGATTATGGTGAAGTGATTTCACGGCGGCTCGAACCTCGGCGACGTGGTCGCCCGCAAGCGGCCGGGACGTGGTACATTTGGGGCAGAGTTTACGCACCAAGCGCTGGGCCACAATCGCATTGACCGAGGAAGTGAGCAGAAAGGGTTCGATCCCCATGTCGAGGAGGCGGGGAATCGCCCCGGCTGCGTCGTTGGTGTGGAGGGTCGTCAAAACAATATGGCCGGTGAGCGCCGCATTGACCGCGATATCAGCGGTTTCGGCATCCCGAATTTCGCCCACCAAAATAATGTTTGGGTCCTGGCGGAGAATGGCGCGGAGGCCAGTGGCAAAGGTAAAGCCAATCTCGGGCTGGACTTGGGATTGGTTAATGCCAGCGAGGCGGTACTCGACCGGGTCTTCCAGGGTGGTGATGTTGGTCGTCACTGAGCGCAGCCGATCAATGGCGGCGTAGAGGGTGGTGGTTTTCCCCGAACTGGTTGGGCCGGTGACCAATATCATGCCATGGGGCTTATGAATTTCTTCTTCAAGAATCGCAAACTGCTGGCCGCGGAGGCCCAGTTGATCAAGGGTCAATATCCCAGCGGACTTATCGAGAATCCGCAGGACAACTTTTTCACCATCTACGGTCGGGATCAACGAGATCCGAAAATCGATTTCGCCATGATCAACAATCGACCGGAAGCGGCCGTCTTGGGGGAGGCGGTGTTCGTCGATCCGGAGGCTGGCCAAAATTTTTATCCGCGAGACGAGGCCTTTATGAATGGTGTGGGGGACGGAGGCAATCGGCCGCAAGACACCGTCGATCCGGAACCTGATTTGGCTCATTTCCTCGCCCGGCTCTAGGTGAATATCCGAGGCACTTTCGCGCACCGCCCGCTTAATCAGCTGGCTAATCAGCTTGGCCGCCGGCGCGTGTTCCATAGCGGCCGCTTCAGCCGACTCTTTGGGTTCTTTGGCTTCGGGCACCGCCTCAATTATATCTTCCGCTTCTTCGGCCAGGGCGCGGATGGCCGCGCCACCGGATTCACTCGTGTCCAGGGCGCGGGCGAGGTCCGCTTGCGTCGTGAGGAGCGGAATCACCTTTTTGCCAACGGTTTTTTTAACGAGTTCAATCGCCTCGGCATT
>JBBTZN010000047.1:0-4237 GCA_038061355.1 Patescibacteria group bacterium
ATCTGCCGAGAGAAAGTGTTGCAGTCGGATATGGGGTTTTGAAAGAGGTCTAATGGGATTAGAGCTGACCTCTGGCTGACGGACGGAGGATCTTCGTCGTGTGCTCGGCGGGGAAAATCTGCATGCGAATTCCGCTAGGCAAGTGCTCCCGCAGCTCTCGTAGACGAGTAGTTGGCAACTGACCGGCAAATTTTACTAAGATTTTAGCCGACATTTTCTCTGGATTTCTCGCCTCACTTGTGTCAAGTGGTCCGAGAAAGGTTGCCTCCGGAAGAGCGGTCGTCACGAGACGGCGCACAGTTTGTCCGAGTTTAGCCAACTGGGCAGTAGTTGAAGCGGTTAATTTTAAAAAAAGAACATTACCATAAGGTGGGTAGCCGGCTGCGCGCCGCTCGGCCAGGGTTGTGCGAATCATCTGCCGTGGCAAGAGCTCGGTGAGCTCGCTAAAAAAGGCTTGTTCTGGTTCGGTTGTTTCAATAATTAATTCCAGGCGCGCCCGATTGCGCAGCTCGAGGAGTAGACGGTGCCAATCTTCTTGCCCGAAAAAGTCACTGCTTGCTAGAAAATCTTCGGGTTTAATAACAATAATTCGATCTGCCTCAACTGGTGGTAATTGGAGCCAACTGGGGGCGACGACTAACAATTGCCAATTTTGGGGAACAGCCGTGGCTCGCGCCATTATCTCCACTTGCAGCCCGGGAAAGTGTTGGCCGATAATTTTTTGCCAAAGTTCCGTGCCTCGGCCAAACGATTTTAGATCGAAACTATGGCAGTTTAAGCAGCCCGGTTTCGCTCCGAGGGGGGTCTGGCATTTAGAACAAGAAATTGGCGACTGGTTAGATCCCGTTGACGGTGCGTCTAGGGGAACGAGTAAGGTTTGACAGGTATGGCAGCGCTGCATCAATCCACAACTTTTGCAAATTGAACCGCGCGCCCCGCCATGATCGCGCACCACGACCACAACCCGCTGTCTGTCTGTCCGCGATTTTTCGATACTTTCTTCGGCGGCTGGGCTAAAGAGATTTTCTGACCGGTACTGGCTAATGATAATTCGGGGTAGGGGCTGCTCGCGCCCGCGAAACTGCCATAAGCGCCGCTGGGTACTCCCCAGGAGGTCAAGCGGAGGCAAACTGGAGCGGGCGATCAAACTGCCTCCGGCAGTCGTGAGGCGGAGGCGGGCGGCCGTGAAAGCCTCATAGTACGGCGCCTGTTCTTCACTAAGTTGGGGATGGCCGACGCTGTCGATAATGGTGAGACCCAGGCGGCGAAAGGGAAGCAAGACTGTTGAACGGGGACCGATAATCAGTTTAGTCGTCTTCCCAAACACGGCTTGCCAAATCGGCAAGAGGGAGTCAACTGGCCCATCAGGTCGGAAAACTTCAACCTGGCCGGACAGGTGCTTTTGCCACAGTTGGTAGAGAATATCGACCATGGTCGAGGTGGGTGCAATTAAGCTGACGGAAAAGCCCTTATCAAGAACAGTTCGAATTTTGGGCAGTAAATAAGCCAACGAATTGGTTGCGGCACCCAGTTCAAAGAGACGATTGGTGGGGAGAAGTCGGGCGGGCGGTTGGGGCGCCTCCAGTTGTTTTAAAAGCGACCGCGGTGGCAGCTGTTCGGTAAGGGTCAAGCTGCGTCCGGCGGCCGTTTGGTCGGCCAAAGCCAGGCGGAAAGCCAGGTCATCGGCAAGTAGAACTGGCCAGGGGGAGAGCAAACGTCGGATTGGCTTCAAACGGGCCAGCAACCCACTTTTGGGCAGCGAGCGGCGAAAATGAGTGACGATGCCTGTTGCCAGTGTGGCTCGAAAGGGCACCTCGACCATCATGCCAACCTGAATCGAGGGGAGAAGTTCTGGAGAAATCGAATAGGTTAGGAGTGTTTCACGAGTTCCAATTCGGCGGGCGACAGCGACATCGGCATACTGCATGTCTATGAGAACTAGTTCTAGAAAGGCTGCGTTATAGCGGTGCGAACAAGAGCCTCTGTACTAGCCGAAGTCTCGAGCCCGGGATAAGTTGGGGTAGCGACAACGGTGAGATTCTTGACTGGGAAAAGCACCAGCCAGGCTCGGCCAATAATTCGCTCGGCGGGAATTGGCCCGAGCACGCGAGAATCTTTGGAGTGGTCGCGATTATCACCCATGACAAAGTATTCATCGCTACCAACGGTGTAGTCGGTTGGTGGGGTGTCTGGCTGACCGCGATCTGGCAGATAGTTTTCCTCCACGAGTGTGCCGTCCACAAAAATTTGGTGGCCCTTAACGGTGACAGTTTCGCCCGGTAGGCCAATAATTCGTTTAATAAAGTTATCTTGGCTGACGGGGGGGTGAAAAACGATGACATCCCCGCGGCTCGGCGTATGCAGGCGATAACCTAGTTTATCAACCAGAATATATTCCTGATGATGAAAGTTTGGTTCCATGCTTGCGCCATCGACAACGAACGGTTGGACGAGGTAGTGACGAATTAAAAATGCAACCACCAACACGAAACTGACGGTTTTAATTAATTCAAAAAATGAGGTCCAGGTTGTGGTCGATGCCGACGATTTTATTTCCGATTGGGGTTCTAATGAATCCATTTTTTCCCTCTGGTGGCCACTGCTGGACTCGAACCAGCGACCTCTGCGATGTGAACGCAGCACTCTAGCCAGCTGAGCTAAGTGGCCCGAAAATATACAATTACTTCTTACTGAATTAAGTATCTCGTACTTGACCAGTATCGTCAACGCCAGTTACGCTCATTTTGATGCGCCACAAATTACTCGTTGGTTTCGGACTGATTGTTGTCTATCAGCTGCTTAGCTGGTGGATGGTTAAATCGGTTTCTACCACTCTTTATCTTAATCGAGGGGCTTTCTTTGGCTTAGTCGGCGAACCAAAAATTATCGCTTTGGCCATTCTTGTCGCGGTTCTATTAGTGATTAAACTTGTCCAATCGGGCCTGGGAGCCTGGGGTCAGTGGGGGCTCGTCCTTTTAGGTGTTGGTGGCCTATCCAATCTGCTTGACCGCCTCGCCCGCGGCGGTGTTATTGACTATATCCAACTCGGTCAATTTTCGACCTTCAATCTGGCCGATGTAACGATAATTATCGGGGCAATTCTTTTAAGTATTGATCGACCTAAACAGAGACCGTCGTCGGTTTTGAAGTTTGGCTCACCCGGGCCACAAGATCGCTAAACTCCTGGGGCTCTTCGAGAGCGAGCTGGGCCAGGACTTTGCGGTCGAGGTCGATCTTGGCCAGTTTAAGTTGGTGCATAAACTGACTGTAGGAAAGGCCGTGTGGCCGAATGGCGGCATTAATGCGGATAATCCACAGTCCGCGAAAATCGCGTTTTTTGGCGCGGCGGTGGGCAAACGCATGCTGGCCAGCCTTAAGCCAAGCCTGTTTGGCTAAGCGGTAGACTTTTTTGCGGCCATGACGATAGCCTTTGGTCTGGGCTAATAAATTGCGATGACGTTTATGTGCGGCAAGACCGCGTTTTACCCGAGCCATTTTAACCTCTTTCGAGCTTCTTAGTTGATTAGCTTCTTAGCTGGTTAGGGGTTCGTCGTTGGTTTATCGTTTCCCTGACAAGCTAGGAAGCTTTTATTCGACTCCGTATGGTAGCATGCGGCGGAGTTTTTTCTGATCGCCTTTGTGGACTTCAAAAAGCTGATGCGATTCTCGCTTGGCGCGCTTCGTTTTGCCTTTACGGCGGTGTTGCGCGCTCATCCGTTTGGCAAGCATCGTATCATTACTAGTAATCTTTACAATTCTCTTCGCGGCCGATTTAACAGTTTTCATTTTTGGCATAAAACCTCGCTAGGCTCGGAAATATGAAATCCGAAGCACCAAACCCGAAACATATTTTGAATATAAACTATACATTTTTTGTCTCGGATTTCGATATTCGGATTTCAAATTTTAACGCTTCCGTCCCACAATGGCACTAAAACGCTTGCCGAGCCGTGACACGGCCATTTCGTACTCGGCTCCTAGAGCAACGCGCATCCTCTCGATTAAAGCGTGAGCCTGACCAGGAAAAGCCAGTTCACGTCCACGCAGGGTGGCCGTAACCCGGACACGATCACCATCGTTTAGCCAACGGTCGGCTTGACTCTTTTTGACATCAAAATCGTGTTGGCCGATCTTTAAGGTTAGACGAATCTCTTTCACCTCGGGGGCATGGGAGCGTGACTTACTTTCGGCTTTCGCTTGTTCGTACTGGTACTTGCCGTAATCAAGCAGGCGAACC
>JBBTZN010000048.1:0-13563 GCA_038061355.1 Patescibacteria group bacterium
TGATTGTCCGCGTGCCCTATAAGTTTGCGGCTGATCGCCTGGCAGATCGCAAACATCGCACGCTCGTTGAACAGGTGGCTGGGGAGATTCATGGTCAAGCTCTAGTATTGCATTGCGAGGTCTGTGTCACAACCGATCATATTGATCACAGTCCAAACGAAGTGACGGTTAGTCCAGAATTGATAGATGCCGCCACGGAAGTTTTTGGATTAGAAGAAATAGCAGGTTAAATCCGAAATCAGAAGCATCAAATCCGAAACAAGTTCCAATGATTAAAATACAAAAATTCAAAACGAGGCAGTTTATTAATTTAGATTTTTTTATTTAAAGATTTGTTTCGAGTTTCGATATTCGAATTTCGGATTTAGTGGAGTAGAAATGGCTACACGCGACGACAAAAATAAACGCTATCATTTGGAAAAACCATCGACCCCACCATCGGTAATGCCTGGTCGTTTACCGCCGCAAAATGTCGAGGCGGAGCAGTCAGTGTTGGGGGCACTGCTCGTGGATAAAGACGCCATTATAAAAATTGCCGATATGATCAAGCCGGAAGACTTTTACCGTGATGATCATAGCCAGATCTATGCCGCCTGTATTAAGCTCTTTGAAAAACGCCGACCGATCGATCTCATCACTCTTACCGAAGAGTTTGAAAAGACCAAAACCCTGGCCGAAGTGGGCGGGGCAAGTTATCTGGCCTCGTTGGCTAATATGGTGCCCACTGCCGCCCATATCGTTAGCTACGGTCAGATCGTTAAAGAGAAAGCGACGTTGCGTCGCTTGATTGCTTCAGGCACGCAAATTGTCGGTTTGGGCTACGCCGAAGAGCGCGATGTTGAAGAAGTGCTTGATGAAGCCGAGCGGGCTCTCTTTGGTGTGTCGCAGAGCCACCAGCACGACCAGTTCTTGCCGATTAAGGATATCTTGGCGAGCACTTTTGAACGGATTGATGAACTTCATAAGGATAAAGGTAAACTGCGCGGAGTGCGGACGGGCTTTGGTGATCTCGATAATTTGCTGGCTGGTCTTCAACCGTCAGATTTAATCCTCCTGGCCGCCCGTCCGTCGATCGGAAAAACCAGCCTGGCCCTTTCCATCGCCGAGTATGTGGCAGTCGAAGGTAAAATAGCGGTTGGCGTTTTTTCGTTGGAGCAGTCGCGGGATCAATTGGTGGATCGCATGCTCTCCTCTGTTGCCGGGGTGGACGGCTGGAAACTGCGGACCGGTAACTTGAACGACGACGATTTTCCCAAAATTGGCCACGCCATGGGCTTGTTATCCGAGGCCCCACTTTTTATTGACGATACGCCTCTGCTCAACGTCATGGAATTGCGGGCCAAGGCGCGCCGTCTCCAAAGTGAACATGGACTGGGTTTGATTGTTATTGATTACCTCCAGTTGATTCAGGGTCGGTCGAGTCGAGGTGATCCCAACCGCGTGCAAGAAGTGTCGGAAATATCGCGGTCTTTGAAAGCCCTGGCTCGCGAGTTGAATGTGCCGGTATTGGCACTCTCCCAACTCTCGCGGGCGGTGGAACAAAGGCCCAACAAAATGCCCCAACTATCCGATTTACGCGAGTCGGGATCTTTGGAGCAGGACGCAGATGTGGTGATGTTTCTCTATCGCGACGACTATTACGACCAAGAGACCGAGCGCAAGAATATTGTCGATGTCTTAATTCGTAAACACCGCAACGGCCCGATTGGCCAAATTGAACTCTTCTTCGTTAAAGAACAGACGCGGTTTCGGTCAATTGAAAAGAAACGGAGTTAGAAAGTCCTCCATCAAATAAAAAAGTGCTTCTTGACTGGTTTGATTTTTGATTATAGGCTCAATCGTGGCTAATCTTAATGGCTAAGGGGGATTGACAGTGATGGTTATTGGTCCGCGCGTTGCCAAACAGCGGTTATGGGCTTTGCCTGAAAACGTTCGGAGGGCGATCTGGGCTCTCTACCAGGAGACTCATAACGCTCATCACATCTCGATCGACACGGTTGATGGGGTACGGCGTGATGAGACGACCGTTTCGGATATATTTTGGTGGGCGAAAGTGATGCGCCCTCTCGCCGCCGCGGGTTGGTTGGTCACCAAACAAACGGACGGTAGGGACAGCCCCTATGTCCGTTGTTGGCAGCGTGAATTGACGCTGGCGGATCTCAAACTACCAGTGGGCCAGCCCGCGCTGGAGAAAAATCAGAAGTAGGTGATTCTTGCCGCCCTATGGGGCCTTGCATAACTGCGAGGTCCCTTTGCGCAAATCTTGCTCTTTTAATAAATCGACTTACGCACTTTTGGGAAAACCCCAGGGGTTTCCAGACGTTTTAACCCCTGGGGTTACAGAGAAAGTGCGTAAGTCCTAAAATCGACTTGACGCGGGCAAGAATTCGTTGTTAGGTTTTAAAAACAAATTTAATAAATAAGAAAGGAGTATATATGCCAAAAGTTTTTCTTGGTTTACTCGCAGTCGTGGTTATCGGTGGTTTGGCCGTGGGTGGTCAACAACTAGCGAAGCGCGGGACTAAAGAAGCGGTCGAAAACGCCATTGAGAACCAGATTGAGGCATCGACGGGCACTGACGCCCAAGTTGATATTAAGAATGGTAATGTGTCGGTGACGAGCTCGAGTGGCACCAGTACCGCTAGCTATGGTGGTAACGTTAGTCTGCCCAGTGATTTTCCTGGTGATGTGCCAACGCCGCAGGGCGCGACGTTGACAACCGCCTACGGTGGCCGCGAGAGCGGCAAGGCAACGTATGGCTTAATCTATACACTTTCGGGCGGGGTAGTCACCAATGCCGCCACGACGTATCAAAATCAGTTACAGAGTGCCGGCTTTGCGATTGAATCAACCGGGACCTACGCAGCTAATGGCTCGTCAGTCAGTGGTTTTACGGCCACGAAGGGAATCTGGAAAGTGGCAGTGGCTGTTACTTCGAGCAGTGATGCAACGAATCTGACTTTGACGGTGACCGAAGAGGCCGCCACAAACATGGGTTACTGACAAATTAAATTAAGAAGTCGTTGAATTGCTTTCGTTTTGGCGGTACGCTGCTGGTATGAAACCCGTCGAACAGATTACTGTCGCCGAATTAACCATCATGGCCGAGCGAATGTATGGCAATTTTGTGAAAGCCGTTGTTGATATTCAAAAAGATTTAATAGTCGTTGATATGGAAATGCATGTCGACGGTGAGCAATGGCTGCTTGAGAATGGTTCAAACCAAGCCGATCTCTGGGGAATCAACTTACATCCCGCCGAGTTTGGGACCGATAGGTTGATTGAATTTGATTCCATGATTAATATTCGTCCGCGAGCGGGCAATCTGTCGCGTGGTGTTGAAGACCATGTAATCCAAACGCAAATTAGGGTTTTGGTAGCTGCTAAGGTGCTACCTTGACTTCATATACAGTCGATCGGATTCGGTGGGCAACACTGAATATTATTGAACAGATGGGCAATATTGGTAGCGAAGTGGGCCGGGCGATCGCGGCCAAGCAACAGAAACGGTCACGAGACTGTCAACAAGCCGTGATTCGAGCCCTGGATCTTTTTGGGGCCACAGTTGAACCGTTGATTGCTCTGCATTCAGCCCGAGCCAAAGAAGTGTTGCGGTCCAAAGAGCAGTTTCTTGAGGCAATTTACGGTGACGTATCCCAGCAATATATACAGGCAGTTAATCAGTACTTTTTTCAATATGCCGTTGCCGCGCGGCTAGCTCGATAATCAGTTTAAAAACACGAAGAAATAGTCGCGGCGATACGTCCCGAAAGAGGGTTTTGAAAGAGGTTTATTTACGATTTACCGGTGTAAATCAAGGGATTTGGAAAAGTTTCGTGCGGCTGGTTTGGCCATTTTTGAGTTTGATTTGGGACTTGGGTAACTGAAAATGTATAGCCAACATCTCAATCAGAGCACTATTAGCTTTGCCGTCGACCGGCGGGGCGGTGACGTGAATTTCGAAAGTGTTGGGGCTTAATTCAATAAGTTTATTGACGCGGGCATTCGGTTTGGCTTTGACAAAGATGTTCATGATTACGTTAATTCTACACCATAAATTACTTGCTTCTCACTGAATAATCCTCCACGTCATTGCGATCCTCAGCGAAGCAATCTGGTAATATCGCCGCGCCTGCCCGACTCTGGAGGGGCTACGGCCTCCCTCCAGAGGCGGACAGGCGCGATGACGGATTAATTTTTAAAAACCAAGTATCTCCCTACCCTGACATAAAGATTTAATCGAAAAGAGCCCTCTACAGCGGGATGTCAGCTCTATGTCTTTTAATATATTGCTGCCCGGAGAAGGCTCTCATGGAATGCGATTCGACGTACTACACGGATACCTCCTTCCAATCCCTCGTAGGGAGATGGGCGAAGATTGCGAAGCAAACAGCTAATTGACTACGGACTACCGCTAGAGCGGTAAGCTGTCGTCTAAATGCTGTGAGCGTCGTACGCTCTGCCCATCTCCAAGAGGAAATCAGAAAGAAAACCGTTGGTCGTCGAATCAAACGAGTATGAGTGAACACTTTCACCATAATAATTATGAAAAGTGTTCCTAACCATCCGCCCGAGGCAGATGGAGTGAATCGATCCTTACCATTTAAGGTACAAGCCTCCTATTGGCGATCCGTGTTACCAGCTGCGTCCAGAGTAACCCTCGGTGCGTGCATTCATGTCGCTACAATATTCCTTCCGCACGTCTCACGACGTACCAAAAGAATAGTCGGTAAGGAAGACGAGACGCATTCGAGATCATAGGTGAATACGTCTCAACTTCCTAACCGAAAACTAATGAGCTTGTCCGCCGACGGCGGACGTTGCTCAACGAGCTTTCAATTCCTCGTTAACCCTCCTTTTGTTTTGGTGCTTTTGTTTTGCGAACGTTTCGTTATAACCATAATACCATGATAATTGAATCGTGTCAAGAGCAGTCACCTATGATTATTTTAATCACCGTTTAAATAGCTCTGTGGATAACAGGTGCTTGACAGGTGACTTAATAGGTATACGATTGATGTATACGGTCTGTTTCTTATCGAGAACTGACCACGAAGCAGGCTAGGAAACTTAAGAGCCAGTTGCTCGAGGGGAGCTACTGGTCTTTTATGTTTTTTGGTAGCTTTACATGGCAGTTCAACTTGTGGTTAGGGGGACAATTTCATGCTGGCGATGCTGGACAGTCCCGACGTCACGCCGCGGTGTGACGACCTCATTCCGCAAGATCGGTGGATCTGGAAAATCGCGCCCCTGCTCGAGAACGTCGGTCGGGCCCGGCACCTCGTCGAAGAGGCGGCGGGCACGCTTTTGGCCGCCGAGGCGATATATGATCTCGTTTTGGCGACCTCGGAGATCGTGACAAACTCGATCAAAGCGGCCATTACCAACAAGATCGGCCAACCGATCGTGCTCACGCTGACCCAGACGGGTGAGTGGGTGACGCTAACGTGCGTCGACGGCAACGGCCAGACACCCGAAGCACGGCGGATACCGCCGGTGCAGTACCTCAAGTACCACACCAAGAAACCAGGCACCATGCGCAAGCGTGACTGGAAACGGTGGCAACGTCGCCATAGTCTGGGCATGGGTATCCAGGTCGCCGACCGCCTCTCCCGTGACAACGGTGGCATGGGCTTCGTGCTCGTGCGCGACGGCGCGCAGGTGCGCGCTTCGCTCACGATGCGCATCGGCGTTGGCTCCTCGAACTCTGGTCTGGCGGACATGTTTGCCGCTGATATCGCCGCTTTCGCGGCCGCCTAGAACTGGACTCATTTTTCTTTTTTCGCTTGCCTCGGCGAGCGCCTATCCGAGTGGCCCGCCTCCGGCGGGCCATTTGCGATTTTAGCCGGCGTTGGTTACGATCGAAACACTTGCCCGGGGCTTTTTTATTGTCAGTCGAAACGTTTTTCCATGGTTGTTATTCCCGAGCCGGACATAGTCCGACATCGGGAATGCAGAACTAAATAAGTAAGAATTCCTGGATCCCCGATGTCGGACCACTTGGCTTCCGACTCGGGGATGACACGACATGGAATGCGTGTTTCACATGAGCGAGCACACGCAAGCGACGGTGATGATATTTGCAATTGTGGCCTCGCAATGACCGGAGTTATTTATGACTAATAACAACCATCCAATCTTGAAGGATTTAAACGACCCCCAACGGCAAGCAGTCTTGCAAACCCAGGGGCCGGTTTTAATTTTGGCCGGGGCGGGTTCGGGTAAAACCAAGGCCCTTACTCACCGGATTGCCTATTTGATTTTAGAAGAGAAAGTGGCGCCCGAGTCGATTTTCGCCGTGACGTTTACGAATAAGGCGGCGCAAGAGATGAAAGACAGAGTCTCTCATCTCCTAAATCCGAAGCACGAAGCACCAAATTCGAAACAAATTCAAAATTCAAATGACGAAAATTTAAACCGAGATTCGGATTTCGGATTTCCACCTCGGCTCGATGAGCCGGTCGAGACGGGTCGGATTTCGGATTTTCACTTGCCCTGGCTGGGCACCTTCCACTCGATGTCGGCCAAGGTTTTACGCCAAAGCGGCCGGGCGATAGGGATTGAGCCCAACTTTACGATTTATGATGAGTCCGATGCCCTCGATGTGCTACGCGATATTATTAAGGCTCATGGTTTAGACCCGAAAAAGGTTAATCCTCGAGCCGTCAAATCGCTGATTTCCAGCGCTAAAAATGAGTTTATCGATTCCCGCGAATACGCCAAGTTTGCCCAGGGGTATTTTGGGGAGCAAGTGGCCAAAATCTACCCGGATTATGAAAAGGCTCTCCGTAAAGCTAACGCTCTCGATTTTGACGATCTCCTCCTCTGGTTTGTGCGGTTGCTCGAAGAGGTACCGGCTCTTAAAGAACGTTATCAAGATCAGTTTCGCTATATTTTGGTAGATGAGTATCAAGACACTAATAAGGTGCAGTACTTGCTTGTGAAGTTGCTGGCCGACAAACACCACAACCTTTGTGTGGTCGGCGACGATTGGCAGTCAATTTATGCGTTTCGCGGCGCCAATTTTCGTAATATTTTAGATTTTAAGCGCGATTGGCCGGAAGCAACAACGATTAAATTGGAGCAAAACTACCGTTCGACCCAAACCATTCTCGATGCTGCCCAAGCGGTGATTGCCAAAAATACCGCCCGTACCGATAAAAATTTGTGGACCAAAAATCCGATCGGGGCGCCACTAACCATTTTTGAAGCCACCAACGAGCGAGCCGAGGCCGAGTTTGTGCTGACCGAAATCGCCTCGTTGTCGCGAGGAGAAAAGCGGGGCGCTAACGATTTTGCCATTCTCTACCGGACTAATGCCCAGTCGCGCCTTTTGGAAGAGATGTTCTTGCGTTACAATATGCCCTATCGTTTGATCGGCGCCCTGCGGTTTTACGAGCGTAAAGAAGTGAAAGATATTTTGGCCTATTTGCGCTTGATCAATAACCCGACCGACGAGGTGGCGATGAGCCGAATTATCAATGTGCCCACTCGCGGGATTGGCACTAAAACAGTTTCTGATCTTAAGTTAGCCGGCTATGAAGATTTAACCGAAGCCAGCCCGAAAGTGCGCGGTTTTTTTCAGATGATGGAGGGGCTGCGCCGTTTGGCAGCAGGCCTTAAACCGGCAGAACTCATTGATATTGTGGCCGAGACCACGGGGTACAAAGCCTTTTTGCTTGACGGTACCGAAGAGGGTGAGCGTCGATGGGAAAACGTTGAAGAACTCAAATCAGTGGCGACCGGCCTGTCGGATCTTTCCCTCTTTCTCGAGCAAGTCGCGCTAGTTTCCGATGTCGATAATCTCGATCAAACAGCCGGCTCGGTGACGCTGATGACTCTCCATGCCGCCAAGGGTTTGGAATTTCCGGTCGTCTTTTTGGTGGGTCTGGAAGAGGGGATTTTCCCCCATAGCCGATCATTGATGGATACTTCAGAAATGGAAGAAGAACGACGGCTAGCCTATGTGGGCATGACTCGCGCTCGCCAGCGGCTGTATCTAACCCATGCGCGTACCCGTCTGCTCTATGGTGGCTTGCAGGCCAATCCGCGCAGTCGGTTTATTGATGAGATTCCCGAGGCCTTGATTGATCAAGTTTGATCCGTCAGTGGGTGTAGCGATTAGGGGAAGGAGGAAAAAATAGATGTAGATGGGGACGGTTCTCAAATACCCTGGAAAAGAAGAAAAATGGAAGATAATGCCTATGAGCCTACCGCTGATGAACTTGAACAAAGGCTATTGGTCATGGTACCGTTGGGCTAATGAGTTTTGCTCGGTCGCATGTGGTCGTCCTCCTAGTCATCACAGTCCCAATTTTGATTGGTATTTTTTATGGTAGCCGGGTCGCGGCCGACGTGGCTGTTGCCTCACAGGCTATTCCGATACCAATAACTACTGACCCGCGTCATCCGGTGGAGGTCTACATCGCGCCGCTCTTTGTGCGTACCCTACCAGCGGTTTTGGAGGCGATCAGTACGACCAGTGTCCCCGAGGATCGTGTTCAGATGGTGCCGCCCGCCAGCTATGGCTTGGGCGGTCAACTCGTGATTACCCGAGCTTTGCCGGTGATGGTTACTGATGCCGGCACAACAACCACTTTTCGAACCTGGGCGGAGACGGTTGGCGATTTGTTAACCGAGCAGAAGGTGGAGTTGGGCGATCGCGATCGTGTCGTACCCTCGCTTGAGACACAACTAGGGCTTGAGCAGGCCATTATCATCACTCGGGTTTCCGTAGTTGAGGTTAAAAAAACGGAAACGATCGCCTTTACCTCGAAGATGATTAACGACCCAGAGACGCCTCGTGGCCAGCAGCAGATTGTGCAAAAAGGGGAAAAGGGCAGTCGCGTTTTAACCTATCAAGTCACCCGTGAAAATAGCCAAGAGACGGGGCGGAAGCTTCTCAAAACCGACGTTACCAAAGAGCCGGTTGCCGAAATTGTTTCGGTCGGCACAAAGGTACAAGTGCTGGGTAGCGGCCGGGCGACCTGGTACGACCCGCCTTGGTCGGGCCTCACTGCCGCCCACAATACTCTGCCGAAGGGGACGATGGTCGATGTTGTGAATATTGCTAATGGCAAACGGGTCACGGTCAAAATTAACGATCGAGGTATTCAAAGCGATGCGGTGATTGACCTTTCGCCTGAAGCTTTTCGAGAATTAGCCACGCTCGGCACCGGTGTCATATCCGTGCGATTGGAAATCGCAGGATAGAAACTGACAACTATCAACTTTCAACCAACAAGTAAGTAACAGGTATTAAGTATGGCGATGGACGAAAAACCAGTTGAAATTCGCAAACGGACGTTTGATTTCTCTGTTAAGCTTATTGAACTTCTTCGATCTCTGGAGAAAAATTACATAGGTGATGTTTTGGGTAAGCAAATTCTTCGATCTGGTACATCAATTGGTGCGAATGTGGCTGAAGCCTATGGATCGAGTAGCCGTCGTGATTTTTCGAATTTTTTCACTATTGCCTACAAGTCTGCTCGAGAAACAAAATATTGGCTCGAGCTTTTCCAAGAAACCAATAAAGGCGATAAGGCGCAAACAGAAGCACTTCTTAAAGATCTCGAACACATTTTGAAAATTTTAGCTGCCAGTTTACGAACCTTGCGTGGTAAGTAACTTCAAAGCCTGTAACTTAACTTGTGACTTGGTAGTTGATACTTGTTACTTCAAGACGCTGTCATTCGTTATCAACTAATTTCACACATTTTTCCTATACATAATGATTTTCTTGGGTGTTTTAGTTTGTCGAATTCTTATGACAACGTCCAGCCTGTCTGACAGGTTGCGAGACCCCTTTTTACCTGTTATACATAACCCAATGATTGATTTAACTGATCGAACTCAACTCGGCGCGTATTTGAAAGACCAACGCCTTTGGCTCAAGAAAGAAGCGAGTCAGCATTTTTTGGTTGACCGAGAGATAGTGGATGCCATCACCAGGGTGGCCAACCTTAAGCCAACCGATACGGTTTTAGAGATTGGGCCGGGCGTGGGTACGCTCACCCAAGCTTTGGCCGAAGAGGTAACTGACGGTTTGGTGTTGGCGGTGGAGTACGATCAGCGCTTGGTTAATCTTTTGCGCGAAAATTTTAAGCCGTTTCATCAAGTGAAGATTGTACACAGTGATTTTATGCGGTTTGATCTCTCTAGCATCGAAACGGACAAGGCTGGTTATAAGGTGGTGTCGAATCTACCCTACCATCTGACGGGAGCTATTTTGCGTCAGCTGACGAACCCGGCGCTCGAAGAACACCAACCGGCCCAAATGGTGCTCATGATTCAAAAAGAAGTTGCCGATCGTTTACTGGCTGTACCTGGTACCCGCAGTCGGGGGATGCCGACAATTTTGACTGAAGTCTACGGTCGTGTGGAACGGGTGGTCGATGTACCCCATAGCTGTTTTTTCCCGCCGCCGGAGGTGGACTCGACGGTGGTTAACTGTGTACGTCGCAAGCGCCCTCTGTCGATCCCCGAAGCGCAGGCGATTATTCGTCTGGCTAAGGCTGGTTTTTCGGCCAAACGACGAACGCTAGCCAATGCCCTAGCGGGTAGTCTGCGTCAGACTAAAGATCGGGTAGAGGGGTGGCTTAAAATCGCCGCGATTCCGATTTTGGCCCGAGCCGAAGATCTCGATTTTGCCAGCTGGCAAAAGCTGGTCGCTATTGTCGGGGCCGAGATCACGACTTCGTAGAACTCTTTACTCTTTACTCTTTACTCTTTACTCTTTACTCTAAAGATAACGAGGGAGGGGATTATGCGACAAGTCGATCATGATGAGCGTCGTCCTAAACACTATTGGAGTTTGAAAGCGGCCGCTGATGCGAAGCGGTCTATTACAGAAATAATCGCGGACGACATCACTCGAGTTTTTGGGAGTTTTTGGTTTGCGACGGCCCATATCGTCTGGTTTGTTTTATGGATTTTGATCAACAGTGATCGCCTTCCGGGTCTGTCTGCCTTTGATCCCTTCCCGTTTGGCTTACTAACCATGATCGTCTCGCTCGAAGCGATTTTTCTGTCGATTTTTGTTCTGATTAGTCAGAACCGTGCTCAAAAGACGGCTGATCTTCGGGAGGAAATCAGCCTGAAAGTCACCACTCAATCAGAAAAAGAAGTAACTGAAACACTCCGTATAGTCGATCAGATTGCCAAGCACTTAAAAGTCAAAATTCCTCACGCCCAGGCCGCTCGGAATTACGAAAAAGACCTCGACTCCGGCGCGCTCAAACGCCAGATCGAAAAAGAGATCTAAAGATTGCGGTGTAGTCACCTCCCATGCCACGGTGAAAACGGCGGGTTCTTATATTTTGACAGGTTTTTAGGCGATCGTTTGGCCGCCACACCAGGCGAGCTCAAAGGCTTGGCGCATGCAGTGGGCAATGGCCTGGTTCTCAACATCGATTGACCTATTTAAACCAGGGAATTGCAATAAATAGACCGCTTACTTGACGATCGCTAACTAAGTCGTCTATTTTCAAAGTAAGGATGCTAATATTCAAGTTAATCGACATATAAGTTTTGAGGGTTTATCGAAGTTGGAAACGGATAAGTATGGAGCGATAGTTTGATTAGATTACGGCGACGAAATCGACAAGATCACGCATTAGTCACAAAAGAAATTCCGCCGAGTCAGTTGCTCGATCTGCTGGTGCGGGATGTGGCGATATCTCCTGGGACACTCGAGCGGCTACGGCAATGGCTCGCTAGTGAAGACGCTCGGTTTATCGCTAAAATGGTGTTGGTCTTATTGGCTGCCGGGGCTTTTAGTTCGATGGCGGTTGTCGCACCAACAGGGGCAAGGGGGTTTGCAAAGATACTGAAACCGTTTATTACCAATACCCGACGGCGGAGACGGGTAATTGCGCGGCTAACACGCGAGCGATTATCTGCTGCCAAGGTATCGTTTGATGGACTGGTAACTCTTAATCTAACCAAAAAGGGGCAGGCAGCAGCTCTCAAAGCGCATGCTGAAGCGTTAACGCTTATCAAGCCGAAGGTTTGGGATAAACAATGGCGGATGGTACTGTTTGATGTTCCAGAGAAAGACCGAGCTGGTCGGGAAGTGCTTCGGCGTAAACTTCATGAACTGGGTTTTTATCAAATCCAAAAAAGCGTCTGGGTTTTACCCTGGCCCTGCGAGGCAGAGCTCAGTCTGTTTCGCGAACGCTTCGGATTAGATCAAGCAATACGTATCCTCACTATACCTGATGGTGACGAATTTCAGGATGCTCGTCAGAAATTTTTTTCAAATGATTAAAACGATGCTCTTAACCTGAAGAAAATTATTAAACGACCACTTAGTTAGCGATCGCTAACTAAGTGGTCTATTCTTCCGCCGCAGTTTCCCGAGCGGAAGCTCGGGGAGATTCATTTCACCTAGATTTTCTAGGTATGGGAAATTTTGTTTTTTTGATTTAATCTTCATTTTTTAGACCTGTAAGCATAACCAAAACGACCACTTATTACACGATCGTGTAATAAGTGGTCGTTTTTATCTCATTCAAGCTAAAAAGGATAGTTTTTCTTCTTTTCCAGGTTAAATGAGAACCGTCCCTGATTTGCATATCTGATTTTCTATGTCGGATAATACGAAAATGACCCGCTCGTAGCGAGAATGAATGGATCATCTCCGCCTGAACAGGTCAGGTTTTCTTGGGTTTATGGACTGACAGCACTAGCGCGTCTCGTGCGCAATAGCCTTGATCCATGAAGATAGCTACCTTTGGATCACAGGCTCGACAGCAGAAGTAGAACGGATTTTCAGGTACCTTAGTGCCACAGAACTGGCACTGATAATAGGGCCAGTCTGCGTCCCTTCCGTCGAGCCACACATTCGGCGTGATGACATGGATGGTTCTCTTGCCGCAGGTACGACAGAAGTGTGTCTTCGTATCCGGTACGAGTACGAGACTGAAATACCTTTCCGGCCTCTCCGGGCGAAACTTAATCGCGGATTTTTTCGGCAATTCCACCACCTCCATTTATATTAATCGGTCGATACCACTAGTGATGCGTGTGACCACGCACCGAACATGCTATTGACCAGGTGCTGATCAGACCCAAGGGCTAGATCAATACGAATATGATTACATACTAAGTTTGTGTCAAGTGGAATTAGGGACGGTTCTCAAATAACCTGATAAAGAAGAAAAATGGAAGATAATACCTATAAGCCTGCCGATGGTTGTTTAGTTATTATTATTTAAGTAGAGTTGGGCGTACAAACTATCGAGAAGGAGGGGGAGAGATGCGATGGTTTTCGGTTTTGGGAGTGATGGTGATCGCCATAATCCTGACTGGCTGTGGGATAGGACAAAGTGGCAATAATTCCGTGCCGGCTGTGACTGTGACTTCAACAGCCACGGCGACTGGTTCGCCAACGCCTGAACCGTCTCCAGTACCACCGTCGGTGTTGATGACTGTCACCACGGATTACATCTTTGCCAACCAAGCGATTAGGTTTATCCAATACGCCGGCGACGAAGATTTTCTGCCGGTAATTATCTTGGTTGACCAGGGCTTTAGGTTTCAGTTCGCTCTGCCCAAGGGGTA
>JBBTZN010000048.1:13573-19571 GCA_038061355.1 Patescibacteria group bacterium
TGGTTTGCCGATATCCCGAGTATCGATGTGCCGGCGCCGTACGAGGTTGATTTAGTCAACTTCGAGAGCGATGTCCTCGAACTGCCCAAATTCAATTTTCCCATTCACCCATAATGGGATTCGTCAGTTCCTAATAAGCCTCGCGTAACCGCGAGGTTTTTAGAATCGTCGTCGTGATATTTTGGCTAGAAATTGCCATATTCGGCAACAGCCCCTTTATACTTATTATTTACTCTTTACGCTCAAAATATGCTATAATTTATTAAAATGACGACTATTATATTGCAAAAAAAGATCGTGCCAATTTTGAAGGCGGCCGGTGTCAAACGGGCGGCATTATTTGGATCGGTCGCCCGCGGCGAAGCCGGGCCAGAAAGCGATATCGATATTTTGCTCGATATGCCAGATAATGCATCGCTATTCGATTTGGTTCATCTTGAAAATGAGCTGAAGGACAAACTCGGTCGTGATGTTGACCTTGTCACCTATCGAGCACTTCATCCACGGATTCGGGATAGAGTACTCGCTGAACAGAAGAAGATTATATGAGTCAGGACAATAAAGACCCCGGGGTTTATCTTGGCCATATTTTGGATAGTATCCAATCTATTGAAAACTATCTTTTTGGTAAGTCACTTGAAGATTTTCTTACCGATCAGCTTCTTCAAGATGGTGTGATTCGTCGCCTCGAGGTGATCGGTGAAGCTGTTAGACAAATGCCGGGTATTTTCAAGTCTAAATACCCAGATACCCCTTGGCGAGATATTGGCGACACTCGAAATAAACTCATTCACGAGTATTTTGGTGTCGATTTCGTTTTAGCCTGGAAAATCGTTCACAACGATTTTCCATCACTAAAAAAACAAATCCAATATATTCTTGATTTAGAAAAGATATCGACCTCTCAAGACTGACTATCGATAATCACTATGCCGACTCTCTATATAGTGGCCACACCAATTGGCAATTTGGAGGATATTAGCCTGCGAGCTTTGCGGGTGCTTAAAGAAGTTGATTTGATTGCCTGCGAAGATACGCGCCGCACAAAAATCCTTTTGAACCATTATGAGATTGCGACGCCGGTGGTCTCTTATCATCAACATTCGAAGCTCCAAAAAATTGATTGGCTGATTGAAAAACTAATAAGCGGCAAAGATATCGCTTTAGTTTCGGACGCTGGGACGCCAGGAATTAATGACCCCGGGGGGAGTTTAGTTGCGGCAGTAACCAAACGGAATTATGAATTAGGAATCAAGAATCATGAAAATCGAGAAGAGATTTTGATTGTGCCTATTCCAGGCCCGAATGCGGGGATAACGCTTTTATCAGTGGGCGGAATTACCGCGGATCAGTATCTCTTTCTTGGATATTTGCCGAAGAAAAAAGGGAGAGCGACACTACTGCGGCGTCTCGCAATGACGAATTCCGAATTCCGAATTCCGATTGTTTTATATGAAAGTCCCTATCGACTGGTGCGGACACTCCAAGATTTTGTGGCGATTTTTCCGCATGGCAAAGTGATTATTGGGCGTGAGCTGACCAAAAAGTTTGAAGAGATTTGGCGCGGAACTTTGGCGGCGGCGATTGAATGTTGGCCAGTCAAGAAGCCGCGCGGCGAGTTTGTGCTAATCGTCTCGCTATAATTTTTTGGAGGCTATTTTTGACTTTTGGTTTACTCCTGATACGATCAAGGTGTATGGATCGTTTTTTTGTAACCACTCCAATTTATTATGTCTCGGACAAGCCGCATATTGGCCATGCCTATACCACCGTGGCGGCCGATGTTTTGGCTCGACACTTTCGTCGTAAGCTCGGTCGAGAAAACGTGTTCTTTTTGACAGGGACTGATGAACACGGGGTAAAAGTGGCCGAGGCCGCCGCAGCGGTCGGCGAGCAACCGGCTGATTTTGTGACGCGGTTGGCAAAGGTGTACGAGGATCTTTGGGTACAGCTGGCCATTACCCCAGATTTTTTTGTTCGAACGACTGATCCGCGCCATGAAGCCTATGCCAGTAAGTTTCTCGAGGCACTTTTTGAGAAAGGCGAAATTACCAAGGGAGTCTATGAGGGTCTCTATTGCGTGGGCTGTGAGAAGTTTGTGACGGAAAGTGAAATGATGAATCCGCCAAAAGGCGAGACAGGCGCTCGGTGCCCGGACCACCCGAATAAAGAACTGATCCATCAAAAAGAAGAAAACTATTTTTTTGCTCTCGCAAAGTGGGTGCCACAAGTTAAAGACGCTATTATGAGCAATCAGTTGGTGATTGCTCCTCCCCATCGACGCAACGAGATTTTAGCACGACTCGACCAAGGGGTGCATGATATTTCGATTTCTCGGACGCAAGTAAGTTGGGGAATTCCTGTGCCCTGGGACACCACTCAAACTATCTATGTCTGGTTCGAGGCCTTGCTTAATTACGCTTCGGCGCTCGAAATTGAGGATAAAAAGAATTTTTGGCCGCCAACGGTGCAGCTGATGGGCAAAGAGATTTTGTGGTTTCACGCCGTGATTTGGCCCGCGATGTTGCTGGCGGCCGGTAAGAGACTGCCCAAAACTATTGTCGGCCATGGTTGGTTTACGGTTGATGGCCAAAAGATGAGTAAAACTGTTGGGAACGTGATTGATCCGACGGCCCTGATTGAAAAGTACGGCGTGGATGCGACACGTTTCTTTTTGCTGCGCGCAACCAGTTTTGGTAGTGATGGCGACATCAGCCTGGAGCGTTTTGCGGTGGAGTATGAGGCGTATTTAGCTAATCAACTGGGCAATCTTGTGCAACGGACACTGACCTTGTGTCAAAAGTTTGGGATTGTCGTCGAAACCGGTTTGAAACCGGCTTGTGCCGAGGTTGAGCAGATGACCGAAGCCTTGCGGTTTGATGAGGCTCTGGCCGAGATATGGAAACTTGTCACCCAGGCTAACGGCCAACTCGACCAAGAAAAGCCGTGGAGCGAGCCTGATGTGACGAAACGGAAGGCGACACTTGTCTCGATTACGCGGCAACTAGAAACAATTGCCGTGGCGCTAGAGCCGTATCTGCCAACGACGGCCGAAAAGATACAAAACCAGTTGCAATCTGGTCAACCAGAGGCGTTGTTTCCGCGACTGTAAAGCTAAAAAGGAGGGGAAAATGGAAGAGAACAAGCTCGAGTCGCCACATTTTTTTACCGCCATCGATGCGGTAATGGTGCTGTTTTTGGTGCTTGGGGTAGGCGGGTATTTTATTCATCAGTTTGTTGCCTCACCCTCTTCAGAGATAACGACTATCGAGCAGGAATATGAAGATGCCAGCGTGCAACTAAGTAATGATATTTATGATGCAGAGCAGCTATTCGAAGGTAAGAATTATGTGGCGGCTCGGCAATTGCTAGCGGAGACATTAACTAAAGCTCGCGCTGATTTTGTTAACGAGCCGGATCTGGAAGGTCGAACCCTCTTGGTCCTTAGTGAAGTGGCCTTGGCGGAAGGGGACTTGCCGCTGGCGACGGATTGGGCCAGTAAAGCGGTGACTCTTTTTGAACAGGTGAGTGAAGTTGATAGTAATGAACTTTGGCGGTTGGAAAGTGCGCGGCAGCAACGGATTCTCGTATCGCTCGCCCGTAACGATCATGACGCACTTATTGTTGATTATCAGGCGCTGACGGACTTTTATCGGAAACAAGACGGTGATCAGCCCTCTAAAAACCTAGCGACCAATCTTCAATCATTGGCTTTGGAATACCTGGCGCTCGACGATTACACTCAAGCCGAAAGCCACTATCTTGAGACGCTCGTAATCGCACAAAAATTGTGGGAGCCAGATTCGGTGACGCTGGCCGTGATGGCCAATGATTTGGGCGTGATTTATAAGAATTTAAACAAGCTTAGCGAAGCGAAAACAGCTTATGAACAGTCACTGGCGACGTGGGAAAAACTTCAGCCAGCCGAAAAGAATAATCTCGCAACCACCCTTGAAAACTACGCTTTCGTCTTGAACGAACTGAATGATCCGGCGACAGCGGCGACCTACGACCGGGCCCAGACCCTTAAAAAAGAAATTGCCGATGAGGCCCAGCCATGATCATCCCGCTGACAGCAGCCATTATTTTTGGTTTGGCCCTCGCTCATTATAAGTGGGCCATTAGCCGAACAAATCTGGAAACAAAGACTTTTTTATGTACACATTTTTTGACCTTGTTTGGGGTGGGGGCGCTAGCGGCGTGGTGGTGGGGAAGTTGGGAAACGCCACTTTTTAGCCAGCCGCGTTATATAGGGCTTTTTTTGATTATTGTCAGTTTTGGCCTGGTCTATAATTATTTTTTGGTACGAGGTTTTAAGCGGGAATCGCTTCATGAATATGAGCTGATTGACCTGCTTATGCCAATTTTTACGGTGGTGCTTGCCGCAATTGCCTTTGTTGATGAGCGGGAACCGGTTCGTATAGGGTTGGCTCTCCTCGGCGCCAGCGTGTTTTTAATTACCCACTGGCGTCGCCACCAGGTCGTTTTTAAGCAGGCTGACCGCTGGCTAGTCTATGCAGTTTTTTTGATGGCGCTGGAGCGAGTGTTAGTGAAGCCGATATTGACTATTATTGATCCAATCGTTCTCTATACGCTGCGAACTGGTTTGATCAGCCTGATCTTACTCTTTTTTTTTCGGCCGCGGTTGGCTCGGATACCGGCGGTTGAATGGTTGCAACTGGTCATAAACGGTCTGCTGGGCGTAACGTCAATGGTGCTTATTTGGACGTCGATTAACCAATTCGGCGTCGTGGTGACCGAACTCTATCTTTTGGTTACACCAATTGTCTTGGCAATTGTGTCGTTATTTTTCTTTAAAGAGCGCTGGACACTCTTGCAGGTGTGGTCATTTGTGGTGATTTTAGCGAGTATCGGGTTAATGAACCAGCTCTTATAGTGATTGAGTAGGCATCATGGAAATAATTGATACTCATGCTCATTTGAATTTTGGGGCGTTTGAAGAAACGTGGCAAGAAGTTGCCGACCGGGCGCGCGAACGAGGTGTGGTGGCGGTGGTGATGCCGGGATCACAATATCCCACATCGGTTCGGGCAGTGGAACTGGCCCGCCAGCGACCGGGTTTTTTGTTTGCTGCTGTTGGGCTTCATCCGACGCATATTCATCCCTCGGGTGTACATGCGTCGGAAATCCGAAATCCGAAATCCCAAATCCGAAACAAAGAGGAAAAATTTGAAGATTTTGACTATGAACGTTATCTTGCCTTGGCGCGGCAGCCGGAGGTGGTGGCGATTGGGGAAGTAGGACTCGATACATATCGCCTGCCGGCAATAGGCGATCAGAAAACAGCGATTAGCGATTGGGTTAATGAACAAGAACGTGTTCTAAAGGAGTTTGTTAGAATTGCGCAGGAAGTTGATAAACCGCTGATTTTGCACTGCCGAGGAGCGAGAAAACCGGAATTAGGAATTATGAATTATGAATCAGGAATGACAATTAATCCGCATGAACGATTGATTGAGATATTGGAGGCGATGTCAGAAAAAGAGCGGCCGCGGTTTGTAGTGCATTGTTATCAAGGAACGAGGGATCAGGCGGAGCGGTATTTGGCACTTGGCGGATTGATTTCGTTTACGGGGACTATTACTTATAGCGATGATCTGGCGGTGTCTGGAGTGGTGAAAGCGATACCGCTTGACCGATTGATGGTTGAAACCGATAGCCCCTATTTATCGCCAGCGCCTTACCGCGGAGAGCAAAACGAGCCGTGGAAGGTGTTGGAAGTGGCGCGGCGGGTGGCAGAATTAAAGAGTCTTGCGACTGAGTTAATCGTTCGTCAGACAACCCTTAATGCGAAGAATTTTTTTGGTTTACCAATATAATTTTTGTCAACCACTGTAGACAAAAATAGCAACAAAGACTACTGTAATTCCGTAGGGAGACAGGGCAGTGGCTGCGGTGATCCGCGGAATGAGCAAAGCGAATTCTCGCTTGACACTGCTAATTTCTGGCAAGAAGGGGGCGTACCATGTTGGATTAT
>JBBTZN010000049.1:0-16429 GCA_038061355.1 Patescibacteria group bacterium
GGGAGGAGAATCGTCTCCTTAAGGTAGGCAAGAGTCAAACCACCGTCCAGGATGTCCTCAACCACGAGAACGTCCTCACCGGTAATCGGATAGCGCAAATCCTTGATGATCGCCGGGGTTTGACTAGGCTCGGTGTCGTCGCCATAGCGGGAGAGTTGAATGGTGTCGATCGAGAGGTCACTCACCCCTGCCGCGGCCAGTTCACCGCCGAGATCCATACCATAGGGCATGGCTCCATCGAGAACCACCACGAGTTTTAGCGGCCGAGGACTGCCGCCGGCCTTACGCTCTTGAGCGATGATTCTTGCGACACTAGTGACGTGCTCCGCGATCCGTTGGCGGGAAAAGAGCTCTTCCGCCTCGGGAAATGTTTGTCGGACGACAACCAACTCCTGCTCATTAGTCACCTGTAGCATGTCAAATCCCCCTTGCAAATTTACGTATTTACCTTAACAAAAGAATTCAACCAAAGCCAATTATCGGCCTAATAGCGACGCAAAGCTGCCAAGGCTTCAGCGTCTTTAGGAAAAATAGAAACATCGGCCACTTCGATAACTTCGGCACCTTGGTCAATCGCTAATTTCCGCAAATGTTCGTTTAGGTCGGGCGCCTCGTTCATATCCGCTAAACAGTTGGGACACTTTTTCCCCAGCACGCTGACGCTGCCATCGGTGGGACAAAACGCCCCAGGATAAGCGCTCGCTGGGTGAATCATCAGCATCTGGACCTGTTTTAAGTTAAGTGCTTCGCAGACTGCTTCGCGACCAACGACTCCCCGCCCCGCTATCTGCCGGTCGTTCTCTATTTCGGCCACCGTTTGTTCCAGCGCCGCCTGGCGATACTTACTCACGGCTTTCACAAGCAGCTCTTCAAGTTCCTTGAGAGTCGCATGATGATCGGGATGAAGGGTAGCGACAACTTTTTCGCTAACCATATGTGGGAGAACAGTTTGGAACTGGGCAACGACTTCTTCAGGCCCGCCTACTATCACAACAGCTTCAGGTTGTTTTTTGAGGAGTTGCTCGAGTTTTTCCGCCACATGCTTTAAGTGGCTGCGAATATGGTCTTCAATATGGCGGGCGACTTTGTCGTCAGCTAAGCCCTTCCAACTGGCCGCTTTAACCGGTTTGGGGACTTCTTCGGTCAGTTCCTCTAAATGAGTAAGCTGGCGTCTGGCGCCATCAAACTGATAAAAATGGCCGTGCTGCCGATCGACGAGGATAAATAAGAATGTATTAGGCATTCTATCCTCCATTCACTATCTACTATAGCAGGAAACGGAACGTATCATCATTAAAAGCAGTTTCGCATTCAAACCAGGTTTGGGAGAAAAGGAACGAGATTGCTTCCTCTTAAGGCGGACAGGTCGTTGCGGCTCGCAATGACAGGAATTTACTTCCACAAACCGCCGGTGCCCCAGTAGTTTGGCTCGTCAGGGTCAGTGGTGACAACCCGGGGCAAGCGAGGTGTCGTGGCATCGTCTTCAGCAATAGTTTCCGGCAACTCTTCACCCTCGGTTTCGGTGGCTGGAGCGTTAACAACCTCGGGGGTAGGAGTTTTCTTAATGCGCGGTTTTTTGACGGGTTTTGCTGGCTTTTCAACAGTAGTAGCAGCCTGTGATTCGGCTGCTACTACCTGCTCTTCGTCGGGCGTTTCTTCATCTGCTTCTTCGTCAGATTTATCGGTGGCACCATCGTCATCATCGAGCTCGTCGTCGTCAGGCGGTAGCTCACCCGGCCGGTCAGCCGTGGCTGGTGGCAGATCAGTGCCCGTATCGGGTGCCCCTACCACACCCGTACCGGTGCTGGGCGGCGGCACATCGTCATCGTTATCGTCTGATTTAATAATAACAGTGACTGAAACCACGCGATCTTTAAGGCCTTTCAAACGCATAAGGGTGACACCCTGGGCATCGCGGCCGAGTTTTTTCGCGCTTTTAAGGGGCATGCGGATAACAACGCCAGCTTTAGAAATAATTATCAAATCGCCCAGATCGCCGATCGTCACAATTGCCGCGACAACTTTGCCGGTTTTGGCGGTAGTTTTAGCCGCTCGCACGCCGATACCGCCACGGCGCTGGCCACGGAACTCGTCAATCGCTGTCCGCTTACCAAAGCCGTTTTCCACGACGGTTAAGAGCATTGGGCCCTCGGGTTTACGACCACGTTTCTTCGACCCTTCTTCTTCGACTAATTCAACCAATTTTTTAGGAATGACGGTCATGGCCATGACTTTATCGCCCGAACGGAGACGCATACCCATCACACCAGATGCCGAGCGGCCCATCGGCCGGACATCGGTTTCGGCGAAGAGAATCGCTTGGCCAGCGTGCGACACCATCATGACGCGATTTTCACCAGAGGTCATCGCTACCCAGCGGAGAGTATCGTTTTCGCGCAGCTTAATGGCAATTAGCCCCGTTTTTCGCACATTGGCATAGGCATCAAGCCGAGTTTTCTTAACGACACCTTTCTCGGTACCCATGAAGAAGTAGGTATTGGCGTCGCGCCCGGTTTTATCCAGCGTCAGAATTGTCGTAATCTTCTCCTCCGGCGAAATCTGGATAATGTTGGGCATAGCTTGGCCCTTGGCTGTGCGTGAGGCCGATGGCAGATCGTAGACCTTAGCAGTAAAGAGGCGGCCGCGATCACTAAAGAAGAGAATATCGTTGTGCGTCCAGGTCGAAATCAAGTGTTCGACGGCATCTTCTTCTTTTGTGCCCATGCCGACAATACCCTTGCCGCCGCGATTTTGGCTACGGTAGGTCGCAACCTGTACCCGTTTGATATAGCCACCAGTCGTGACGGTGACGATGACTTGCTCGTTGGGAATTAAATCTTCGGCTTTAAAGCCGGTGACACCTTGGGGGATCACTTGCGTGCGGCGTTCGTCGCCATAGGTATCGCGGACGCGAACGAGCTCCTCTTTAATAATAGAGCGAATGCGCTCCCCAGATGCCAGAATCGCTTCGAGGTCGGCAATTAAAAGCATTTTTTCTTTGAGTTCGTCGTCAACCCGTTGGCGTTCAAGGGCGGCCAAGGCCGAGAGACGCATATCGAGAATGGCGTTGGCTTGAACTTCAGTCAGCTTAAACTGTTTAACCAAATTAACACGCGCTTCATCACGGTTGGCTGATTTACGGATGGTATCAATCACCGCATCGATATGATCGAGAGCAATCTTTAAGCCTTCAAGAATATGGGCGCGATCTTTAGCCCGATTTAGTTCAAAGGTGGTGCGACGACGAATCACCACGGCGCGGTGTTTGAGATGCTCTTCAAGCACTTGTTTTAAGGTTAAGACGCGCGGCTGAATGCCATCGACAAGGGCTAGCATATTAACGTGAAAGGCTGATTCGAGCACCGTCATCGAATAAAGCTGGTTTAAAATCTTCTTAGGAAAGGCTGATTGTTTCAAATCAATGACAATCCGGATACTGGCATCGCGGTCAGACTCGTCACGCAGATCAGAAATACCTTCGATTTTCTTATCCTTCACCAAATCAGCAATCTTGGTAACTAAATCTGACTTATTAACCTGATAGGGCAGGGCAGAAATCAAAATTTGGTACCCACGGGGCTGTTCCAAAATCTCGGCCACGCCGCGCATCACAATACGACCCTTACCCGTTGTATAGGCGGTGCGAATATCTTCGGTATTAAAAATAAGGCCACCAGTTGGGAAGTCTGGCCCCTTCACCCAGGCCATGAGTTCGTCGACGGTGAGTTCGGGGTTATCACTTAAATTAATAAGGGCGTCGCAGAGCTCGGTCAGGTTATGCGGTGGGATATTGGTGGCCATGCCAACGGCGATCCCGAGAGCGCCGTTTAAGAGCAGGTTAGGAAGCTTGGAGGGCAAAACGGTCGGCTCGGTCGTCATGCCATCAAAGTTGGGAATAAAATCAACGGTCTCTTTTTCAATATCCATAAGGAGTTCTTCGGCAATCGACGCCATCCGGGCTTCGGTATAACGCATGGCCGCGGCCGAGTCGCCATCGACCGAACCAAAGTTACCTTGACCATCAACCAAGGGGTAGCGCATCGAAAAGAGTTGGGCCATCCGCACGAGGGTGTCGTAGATCGCCGAGTCGCCGTGGGGGTGATAACTCTTCATCACTTCACCGACGACGGCAGCTGATTTGCGGTATTTAACACTGCTCTTGAGGCCGGTATCCCACATGGCATAGAGTACGCGGCGGTGGACGGGCTTCAGGCCATCGCGCACATCGGGCAGGGCGCGCGAAACAATCACGCTCATGGCGTAATCGAGATAGCTCTCTTCCATCTCTTTCGAAATTTCGCGGGAGCGGACTAAGCCAAAGGGTGTCGAGCGTGTCTCACCCGCTTCGATAAGAGCAGTCTCTGCCATCTCGGCAGACTCTTTAGAGGCAGATGTCTCTGCGACTTTTTCTTCTTCAGGCTCTTCTGGATTTACTATTGCGTCTTCTTCATCAGCCATAACTATTCCCTATCCTTTACAGTTTTTTAGAAGCGGCACCGGTTACCAGAAGTAAAATGACGCCAACAATAACTAATTCAACTGGGCGGTTAATAAGCACTGTTTGATCTAACAGTTTTTCAAACCCATAAAAAGTACTGACTAAGCCGAAGGCGCCTAACAGCGGTAAAACAAGTGGGATACGGCTTAAGTGATGACGGGGCTGCTCGAGGAGCGACCGGTTCGCCAGCTCTTGAAGTTTGGCATACTGCTCGGCCGAAACCTTACCTTTAATGTCCGTAAAAAATTTCTGTCGATCAAGCATTAGATGTCCAGGTTTTTAACGGCTTTGGCGTGAGTCTGAATAAAGCGTTTGCGGGGTGGCACGTCGTCGCCCATCAACATCGAAAATAGCTCATCAGCCCGCTCGGCATCATCGATTGTCACTTGCAACATCGTCCGCGTCGCCGGATTCATAGTCGTATCCCACAGCTGAATGGGGTTCATCTCACCTAAACCTTTGTAGCGTTGGATGGAGACACCTTTCATCTTGGCCGCATGATCAGATGCAGCTGGAGCAGATGATTCAAACTCACCCTGGTTTTCGCTATTTTCAGACGCTCCTGAATTTTCAGTTGTTTCCGAGTCAGCTTTTTTGCCTATGGCATTGTTTTTCAGATCTTTTTCTTTCTGCTGCTGCTCGATATCTGCTAAAATCACGTCGCGCTCGGCATCAGAGAAGGCGTACTTGATGTCCTTACCTTTAGTAACGGAATAAAGCGGTGGTTGAGCAATATAGACATAGCCGCGGCGGAAGAGCTCGGGAAAGTGGCGATAAAAGAAAGTCAGCAAGAGCGTGCGGATATGCGCGCCATCGACGTCGGCATCAGTCATGATAATCACGCGGTGATAGCGGACTTTATCGATATTGGTCTCTTCGGCCACGCCAGCCCCAAGAGCGACAATCAAATTCTTGATCTCTTCAAAGGCGAGCATGCGGTCGAGACGGGCGCGTTCGACGTTGAGTATTTTACCCTTAAGCGGCAAAATGGCCTGAAATCGACGGTCGCGACCTTGCTTGGAACTGCCACCGGCCGAATCACCCTCCACGATAAAGAGTTCGCTTTTGGCGGGGTCGCGTTCGGAACAGTCGGCGAGCTTACCAGGTAGAGTCATGCCCTCCAGGGCGCCTTTGCGGATAACGGTTTCGCGAGCGGCTTTGGCGGCCAAACGAGCGCGAGCGGAGAGGAAACACTTTTCAATTATTTTGCGAGCATTGGTCGGATTTTCTTCCAGCCAATAGGTAAGGTATTCGGCGACGGCGGTTTCCACCGCCGGCCGCGCCTCGGGTGTACCAAGTTTACTCTTGGTCTGGCCTTCGAATTGTGGTTCGGGAAGTTTGACGGAAATAACAGCCACCAAACCTTCACGGACATCTTCACCAGTTAAGGTATCGTTACCCTTCACAAAGTTCGATTTTTTGGCGTAGTCGTTGATGGCGCGGGTGAGCGCTGACCGGAACCCAGTGAGATGGGTGCCACCTTCGATGGTGTGAATGTTGTTGGCAAAACTGTAGAGATGTTCGTTAAAGTCGTCGGTGTAGGCTAGAGCGACGTCGACGCGAATGTCGCCGACTTCCTTTTCGACAGCGAAGGGCTGATCGACGATAAAGGTCTTGCCCGCCGCTAGATGGCGCACATATGAGCTGATGCCGCCTTCGAAATAGAAGGTGTAGCTTTTTTCCGAAGGACGATGTGGCACGTGGGCGTCTTCTTCACTGTCGCTGACCACTTCTTCACTAGCCACTGCTTCGCCCGAACGTTCATCGAGAATGTGAAGGGTGATTTTACGGGTCAGGTAGGCCTGCTGGCGGAGGTGATCGATAATCGTGCCCCAGTTGAAGCGGATGT
Source organism: Patescibacteria group bacterium (assembly GCA_038061355.1). Lineage (GTDB taxonomy): Bacteria > Patescibacteriota > UBA1384 > JBBTZN01 > JBBTZN01 > JBBTZN01. Next base: position 6,348 of record JBBTZN010000049.1, read on the forward strand.
CTTTAAAAATCTCGGTGTCGGGCTGGAAAATCTGCTTGGTGCCGCGCCTGTCTGTTGTCCCCTCTTCTTTGACCGGAGCCTGCGGTTTGCCCTGCTTGTATTCCTGCACATAGACTTTGCCGTCGCGGTACACTTCAGTACGCATCCAACTAGAAAGGGCGTTCACCACTGAAACACCGACACCGTGGAGGCCGCCCGACACTTTATAGCCGCCACCGCCAAATTTCCCGCCAGCGTGGAGAGTCGTCATGACCGTTTCGAGCGCCGAGACTTTGGTTTGGGGATGCATATCAACAGGAATACCGCGGCCATCATCTTCCACACTAATCTGGTTGCCGGGTAGAAGCGTTAGGTTAACGGTGGTGGCATGGCCAGCCATCGCTTCGTCAAACGAGTTGTCGACGACTTCCCAAATCAAGTGATGGAGACCGTCGAGGCCGGTGCCACCAATATACATACCAGGCCGTTTACGCACTGGCTCGAGCCCCTCCAGCACCTGAATTTGCTTGGCGGTGTACTCGCCGCTGGTCGTATGCGGGGTGAGGGTATCATGTATTTTTAGATCATCATTCAAAAAGACCTCCTTAGGCTGCTTGTAGTCTAGTAAAAAATACCAACAAACACAAGCTGTCAGGAAGTCTTCAGACCTAGCTTTACAGACCAGGTCTGTAATTGGTAGTCTGGTTTTATGGGATATCGAAAAAATCCACTAACAACCGGCGAATATTTTCATATCTATAATCGCGGCGTTGAAAAACGGCAAATTGCAGTTGATGATCATGATCGAACACGTTGGATTCAGACGATGTTGTATTATCGATTTGCAGATACGAAAAGCCAATTCTCATTGGCCGATATCGAATCATTTAGTGGCCAAAAGCCGTTGGTTGATGTTATTAGTTATTGTCTGATGCCGAACCATTTTCACCTGCTCGCCAAACAAGTACTCGATAATGGGATTACAGAATGGTTGCGAAAAACGACCGTCAGCTATTGTCGTTATTTCAATACTCGCCACAACCGAGTCGGGTCTCTCTTTCAAGGCCCTTATAAATCAAGAAGGATCGCAACTACGGAGGATCTACTCCACGTCTCGCGATATATTCATCTAAATCCTTTTGTCGCTCGAATTGCTGAAGACCCTACCACCTACCGATGGTCGTCATTTCCAGCTTATCTGCAGCCAGATAAAAACCCAGACCTAGCTCAACGAATCATCCTCGATCAATTCACATCACCAGAGGAATACATTAAATTCGTCACTGATTTTGCCGACTACGCACGTTCTCTACACGATTTGCAATATTTGTTTATTGATATCTAAGCAGACCTAGTCATTCAGACCTGGTCTGTATTACTAGGTCTAAATTACTACTTACCGACAATGGCTTGGATACTCTGGCGAATGAGATCAGCGGCGGCGGGGTTGCCCTCTTCGGCTAGTGTTTCGCACAATAGTGTAAACGATTCGAGGTCATCGCACAGGGCCCGGCGCGTTTCGCGACTTAAGGGCGCCCGGGCAAAGAGGTAGAGTTCTTGGAGTAAACACCGCAAGCCCTCACTATCAGTAGGTTTTATACCAGCAATTTCCTCTTTTAAGTGGTGGCAGCGCGTGAGAACATAGGGCGTAATTAAATCGGTTTTTTCTCGAAGTTGTTCGTCTTCAACTAAGATTGTCATGAGTTCATGCGTGATCGTGTGAAAAATTGTACCGCCCTTGGCGTAAGCAGGATCGGCCCAAGTGCGCATCATCGATTTCATAAAATAGCGCTCAAATTCTGGATGCTCGCCTTCGAGAACAGAAAACTCTCGATCCATAGCGATTGTGGCGGGTATCAAAATCCTAAGCGCCTTCAATAAAGGCGGGAGCTCTGCGGAGCTTAAAGTGAGTTTACGCTCATTGAGACGCGGGTCACTGTATAGCGTAAGGCGATTAATCGCTTCGCGGACGAAATCGATCGCTTCTAAGTAACGGGGGCGGCGATCGCCAGAGGGGATATCGCCAGTGCGCGTTTTGGCCATATCCTCTGTCAGCCAATCGAGAACAACCGAGGAAATAAGAAGTCGGGGATGGGCGTGTAAGGCACGAACAAAAAAAGGTCTGGTTACTGTATGTAATAAAGGGGCGGCAGCAAAGAGAGCTTCGGCTTTGGCATGGGCAATTATCGAAGCATTTGGATTGGCGACCTTCGTCGTATAAGTAAATTGAATTGGTTCGACTAAAAAAGCGTCCAAACGGACTTGATCGGCATGGTTATAGTTGATGCGATGAATATCTTTTTCCTGCCCGTCAGGTAGATTTTCGATATCATCAAGACTCAAAGAGTAGCAATCATCCTCTTCAATGTCTAAATGCGATTGAGCCTGGGTCTCGATTTCATTGTCACGGCATTGCTTCTCCGATTGGTGTAGCCTTTGAAAGGCCCGTGCAATATCTTCGTCTCTCGTATGCATTAGATCATACCAAGTCGTCGTAATCGTTCGCTCAACTTCAATGAATGGTTGGAGATCGTAATCGTCAAGAGCTGCGGTCAAGGGCTCCCAAAAATCAGCCGAGGCCGAGATATTTTGAAGTTCCAGAGCTTCGGCTAACTGCCGAGGCTCTTGTTGATTACAAATCGCCCTAATCAAATCAGCTGGCCGGACAAAAATATCTCTCTGATGCTTGAGGGCCACAATCAGCGGATGCGGTTCACTATTAATACGGGACTCGATTCCACCCAAAACTGACCCCATCAGACGAGAAAAGTCTTGACGGGCTGGTTCGGTCGTCGTGACTTCAGCGAGTAGCCGCAACTGTTTCTCAAGATCATCAGCTGGGGGCGGTTTATTGGCGCGAACAGGGTCGCGTAATGCCAAGAGATTACTATAAGCAACCTGGGCCTGCGGCGGCGTTACTTCTCGAAATTTTGTCTCAAAGCTCACCACTCCATCGGCATCAATCTGATAATCATCCTCAACCACCAGCGGCAGCCGTTGGAGAAATTCACGCATATCTTGCGGGCGATCTGCCAAGCGCAAAGAGAGGCTCTTTTTTAGAACAGCCCGCAACTGGGGCGAAAGGCTCGTTTGATCAACCAGAGTCACAAGCGGCCAGGGCTGCGTGGGGTCGTAAAGCTGCTGATTCATGAGGTAACCCTCAATTTGAGCAGTGACCTCACTTTGGATTCCACCCGGCAAAGCCATATCGAGAATCGTCGCCGCAAAAGCGTAGACGTCAGCCGTTAGCAATAGCTCCTTGTACCAGGCGTAGTTAGGGTCGGCAAAAGGTGGCGTGCCATAAACCGCGACGCTTATATGACGCTCTTCGAGTGGTTGTTTTGACCGAAAATGGGTTGTTTGGGTGGTGCCGTAGTCAACCAACCGATAAGGTCGTGTGGGATCACCTGTTACCAGAATGTTGGAGAGTTTGGGGTCGAGATAGACCAAACTGGTGATCGGCTCCGTTTCTCCGAGCAGCGCGGCGATTTCCCGGGCAGTCTCGGGCGGCAACTGGTGCATGGCGGCGAGACCGCCACCAATCCAGCGTATAACCTCCATAATTGTTGCTTCATCAAGTGGCCCGTCGCGCTCAACTTTTGTCTCGAGCGTTTCGCCTGGCACATATTCAAAAATAATCGCCGGTGGTTGGCGATCGAGATCAGCTGCCAAAAAACGAGGCAAGGCCGGATGATTTAGATGGTTGAGGGCAGCCAGAACCTTGGCCTCCTGGCCAAGCATCGCCAGAACTCGCGCCCGTTCTTCGGGCTTATCTGGCAATTTGCTCTCTTTACAGGCGGCGATGCCGCCATTTATTGGATCACTAATCACAAAAACCCGCCCCATGGCGCCTTCACCAAGCAGCAGACCAGTCACGAAAGTTTGACCATATAAGGTAACTTCTCGAGACAGATCGCGTGATTCAATTGCCGCCCCTTGGCCGGGATCAGATGCTTTATCAACTGACATATAACGGCGAAGTATAGCAGTTAATCGCAAATTTGTCAATAATTTTACCCTGTTTATGACCTATTTTAGGTTATAACGTTTTACGCATTTTCGTCATTGCGAGTGCCTGCCTGCCGGTAGGCAGGGCTGCGGCCTCGCGATGACGAATAGGGAAAATGAGAAAGTCCTATATAGTCATGTTGGACTTCATAACGTCTGGTCGCCTTCAAGCAGACCCTGCCAACGCAGCTTGCCGCTATCCCAAATATCAAGCGAAAAAGCCGGCGCGCCAGGTTGGCGCTGGACGAGAATAGGTTCGGTCGCCTTAGTGGGTACAGTATAGGTAATAGTCAGATCTTCCTTTTGACCAGGGTCGAGCTTACTCCAGAGACCAAAAACTGTTTTGCCCGACTCAACACTAAAACGGACGCGGCTGCTGATATCTTCCCCATTACTGGTTGCCGCCAAGAGGGTGGCACCGGCCGGCACGGCAATCCGGAGATAGCTATGATTGGGGCCGTCTGGCCAAACCGCTTGCCCAATATGTTCACGCGTCATGGATAAAGTGTGGTGACTCCCACCTCGAGGAGCGCTATCGCGCACCAAACTCACCGAGCGGTCAATCGACCAACTCGATTTGGCCCCGACCGCGCGCGCCCGACCGTCGACGGGTGTTAAGTTAGCTTCGTTAATCATCAGATAATCGCTGTTATTGGCCAGCACGCGGCCATCCCAATCGGCCGCCAACATCGCTTGTGCCAACGCCGGATCTTTAAAGTACGCCAGCACTTCTTTTTCACGAAAAGCCACCACTGCCTCATTGACAAGACTTCGCTGATCTAGGCGGCGCATATTTGCCAACAGGGCCGGCACAAGATCGGCCAAAATTGCTTTGGGTTGATTCTCGGCGACATGCGTTGCGTAGGTCCAGTAATTTTTCTCAATCTCGACCATGAGCTGATCAACCACAGTCTCTGCAGTAAATGTTTGGTCGGCTAAAGTAATTGGGCCGGTGAGTGACAAGAGTCGAGCCAAGAGTCGAGCATCGAGCGCGATCACGCCATCGACCGGCCGGCCGCCCTCGTGGGCGTAAAACCAAGCGACCATTTGGGCGGCTTCAGGGAAGTCAAGCGCCCAGTTGCTATCGCGCATTCCCCAAGGTTGATCACCTAAAAATTCCCGGATGGGTTCGGGAGCCTCGCGGGCTAAATCGGCGGCATAGATCTTGTCGCGATTATAGATGTTTGTCTCGACTTGAATCGATTTAATGTGCCCGCCCCAACCCATTTCGACTTCGGCAAAACTGCCTAAAAAGCCACCTGTCGGCCGCAGTTCGCGTTGATTTTGAAACAAAACAAGGTAGACACCCGGTTTGGCCAGGCGTGCAAGAGCCAGTTTATCTGTCACATTCATTGGCAAAGCCGCCAGAATCGGTTGGGCCCAGACACCCGCCACCGTTAGAGTGCCAACTACTAAGACTCCCAACCAAAACAGAACCTTCCGCCAGCGGCGTGGACGCGTGGCGGTGGTTTTGGCAAATTTTTGACGAGAAGTTGATTGGAGCCCGTCGAGGTGACGGATCACGATTTTCCTCCTTTTATGGACACGTCAGGCTAGAGTTCGATTGGCCAAAGGAGTTGGGCCAAGCCAACACCGATCAAACCAATAAGGACGCCAACGATCAGACCGGCGGCCAGAATTAGGAGTTTGTTCGGTGCCTGGGCTTGATGGAGCGGTGTACTACTTAAGACAGTCACTGGGTCGATCGAACCATCGCGTACAAATTGGTCGAGGCGGCTTTTGACAAGTTTAGTCGCACTGGCAGCTAATTTTTCCGCCTCTGCTGGCGTGGTACCGTTACTTTGGACCATTAAGGTTGCACCCGGCAGAGGCATAGTTTGGATCAGTCGGCTATAGCCGGTGACAGGGACGCTGGGTAAGACCACCTGCGCATCCTGATAGATTTGGGCAATAAAGGTGGCATCAGCCAGCCAGCCATGAACGGCGCTGGTTAAGAGCTGGCCGGCCTGCAGACTATAAAAATTGTCATACTGGTAGTCGGTCGACTGATTAGCGGCTGATTTTTGATTAGATTTGATAAAACTTAAGCTGGCGAAACCATCGTAGGATGTTGGCTGTTGATAGCCATACATGCCAAAAAGCAGCCCGAAAATGATGGTCGGCGCCACAAAGAGCCAGCGGCGACGGATGAGCAACTTAAGATAATCTGATAGTTCCATATAACTCCCTTCGTGAGTAAATCCGAAATCCGAAGCACCAAACTCGAAACAAATTCAAATTACTAATGTAAACACAGTATACTTTTAAAACTTTTAATTATTTATGCTTGTCTCGGATTTCGTGCTTCGAATTTAGGATTTTTGTGTAAGCTTCTTCGACAACTTTTTGTATCTTGGCCTGAAATACCTTGGTATCGAACGTTTCAGCATGGGCGCGTATCTTAGCTGAATCATACCGTGACGGGTCAAATTTTGAAAGAGTAGCCGCCAAGCTGTCGACCGTTTGTACGTCAAAAAATTCACCAGTTAGGCCCGGAATAACAGTCTCACGCGCCCCTCCTCGGCCATAGGCAATCACCGGCCGGCCGGCGGCCATCGATTCTAGCGGCGTGATGCCGGCATCTTCTTCTTGGGGAAAAATCAAGCCGATCGCCTCGGCATACAGTTTGGCCAGCTCCTCATCAGAGACACGACCAACAAACTTAATAGTCGGGCCAGCCAGCGACTCAAGCTCTCGCACGCGGGTGCCACCGCCGGCAACGATCAGGGGAAGGCCGAGCTTATTTGCGGCTGCGATAGCTAAATCAGTCCGCTTATAGGGCTCTTGACGTGAAACAACAAACCAGTAGTCGCCAACTTTTTTGGCTGGTGTAAAGCGTTTGGTATCGACCGGCGGGAAAATTGCCCCGTCGGCGCGTCGGCCATAGTAGTGGTGGATCCGCTCCGCCACTGTTTTAGAGTCGCCAATCATTACATCCGCTCGGGCAGCCGCTTTGTAGTCCCAGCGTTTTAACCAGCTCAATACTGGCGGCATAAATGGTCGCAGCCAGCCTGGGACAGGGGCGTTTTTTAGATATTCGTCGCGGTCACTCCAGAGGTAGCGGGTGGGCGTTAAAACATAGGAAATATGAACGGTGGGCGGCCGCGTAATCACCCCTTTGACATAGGCCGAGCTATTCGAGAGGACAACATCAAACTCGGAAAAATCGAACGATTCAGCTGCTTTGGGCATGAGGGGCAACGCCCACTTGTAGTGGCTAGGCATGCCGGGCAATTTTTGAATAAAACTCGGCCGGATATCGCGCCCACTATAAAATTGGCTCATTTTAGCTGGGTCATACACAAGAGTGTAAATCGGCGCCGCTGGCCAAATTTCTAAAAAGGCATCGAGCACCCGCTCACCGCCACCATATTGCGTTAAAATTTCTGTGACGAGAGCAATTTTCATAATTTAGTTTCCTTAGCTTATAGCTTCATTAGCTTCATTAGGAGTTGATTTTTCTTTTTTCGACTATATAGGACTTTCGCAAATTGGGAACACTCCAGGAGTGACGATCATGAGCTGTGCGAAGGACACTCCTGGAGTGAAGGAAAATTTGCGTAAGTCCTATATAGCAGTGGCCACTTGTTGATTAATCGCCAGCTTTGCGTGATTTACTGGCCAGCACAACTAGCGGGGTTTTTAAAAAGATTTGCAGATCAAGCCACAGTGACCAATTTTCAATGTAGTAAGTATCAAGGCGCACTTCTTCGTCAAAATCGAGATCAGACCGACCCGAGACCTGCGCCATACCCGTGATACCTGGTTTAATCATGAGGACACGGCGGTGATGGTCAGCATAGCGAGCGACTTCCTCTGGCAGATGGGGCCGAGGGCCAATCAAACTCATTTTACCAATCCAGACCAAAAAGAGTTCCGGCAGTTCATCAATCGAAAATTTGCGAATCCATTTACCGACTCTAGTGATACGAGGATCATCTTTGATTTTCACGAGCGGGCCAGAGCGAACGTCTTGATCTTTCAATTTAGAATAACGTAGCGAATGGGTGCCTGGCTGCATCGAACGAAACTTAAAATAACGAAAAAGTTGGCCGTGTTGGCCAACCCGCATCGTGGGGCTACCGTCATCAAGTTGGTGAAAAAAGACCGGGCCTTTCGAATCGAGTTTAATGACAATAGCCGTCACAAGCATAATCGGCGAAGTAAGGATAATGAGGATAGTCGAGACAACAACGTCCACCACCCGTTTCAAGATCATTCCCCAACCCTCGAGTGAGGTGCGTTGATAAGCTAAAATCGGCAAACCCGCCAGCTCCTCCATGGCAATATTCATACTGTGGACGTCGAGGAGGTTGGGCGTCAGGTTAAAATTGAGGCCGTGCTCTTCGGCAAATTCGAGTAAACTCAACACCAGCGATTTCGGTAGCTCGGGTTCGGCGATTAAAAGGTCATCGAATGGATGTTTGACAGCAAACTCTTCGAGATCGTCGAGATTGCCAATAATCGGTAGGCCAGCCAGAGTTGGGGGGTGATCGTGGCCAGCCGTGGCCGTCACACCAATCAAACGCAAACCAAGCGTAGGGTTGTTTTGAATCTCATCAATAAACCGATGGGCAACACCGTTGGTACCGACAATCATCACCCGGTGAACACCAATACCGTAGCGGTAGGCAAATTGACGCAGAAGGCGCAAAAGGCCACGGCCGATCGTCACAAAAACGAGAGCGAGAATAAAGAGATAAATAACAACGAGACGTGAGAAAAACTCCTGGCGGGTTAAAAAAGGCCAGGCAATCACCAGAATCGTCCCTCCGGCCACGCCAACAAAGACAGAGGAAAATTCCTGCCAGGCGCGCCAAGTTTTTTTGACAGAATAAAGGCCGGTTAAAGCAAAAATAATCAACCAGAATGGCACGATGATGCCGACAAAAGCCAGGTACTGCTCCATCGGCCAAAAGGTTTCGGCGGTGGCCACTACGCCACTCTGGGCGGCTCGCACCCAGTAGGCTACCACAAAGGCGGCGACAATCATCACCAAATCCAGCGGCAGCAAGAGGGCCGTAAAAAAAAGCTCCGATCTCTTCATATATGAGCATATTAATCATACCACATGGAGAGACCTGACAATAGGTGTTGACAACAACGTCTGACATTAACTAGTCCGTCATCGCGAGGTCGCAGCCGTGGCGATCTCCTTGACAGAGATTGCTTCGCTTTGCTCGCAATGACAATCGTCTTAGAAACAGAAAGTGCACTACCATATATGATAGAGCACTCTCTGCAACAAAAACCAAGTTGAATGTTTAAGCTTTCTTAAGCATTGGGAGGCCTGTCCGAGCATTTTCCATAACCATATAACCGCCAGGAAGTTCATCGAGGGCACCGTCCTTTACTTGGCGGGCGAAGAAATAAATGGTCTGCTGGCGGCCACCACGCAGGGTGACGTTACGCATGTGAAGATAATAGGTTTCGCCGGTTTTCTTTGATTGAACGCTGTATGCCATGAGCAATCACCTCCTCTCTTCATGACTACTCCTATTGATAGCGATCATTAAGTAGTCTGCCCTATTGTCTACAGGTAAGACAGAGCTGTCAATAGGTTAAAAACAGGGTTGAAACGCTTTTTGTGCAAAAAGTTATCCACAACTGACAGGTTTAGCCAGGTTAAAAATATGGAAAGGGAGCGGCGCGAGGCGTCACTCCCTTTTGGTCACGGGGTCTTCCCCTCTTGGGTGGTGCGGTAAAAGACCACCCCTGCCACCACGATGGCGGCGGTCACCAGTCCCCAGAAAATCGAAATGAGGACTGGAGGGTTCCTGGCGACGCCCACCAGGGCGCCGGTCCCGATTAGGAAGGCCAGGCCCACCAGGGCCAGCCAGCCCAAGCAGCCCAGTAACGCCAATGCGTTGTTCTTGGCGTTCGGCATTTTTAGCACCTCCTTTGCTTTTTATTTTGCACAAATTATATCTTATAAATCGCAAAAATCAAGCCCATGTGTCACTTGCTAATAATGACAATAAAAAAACCGCTCGGTCATTATGAATGCATCTTCTTTTCCGGAAGACCATCATCACTTCGATAATAGTTTGTTGCACCACAGAATCCCCGTAGTATGCATTGTCATTCCCGAACCG
>JBBTZN010000050.1:0-9529 GCA_038061355.1 Patescibacteria group bacterium
TTCGGGGTCGGGCGGCGGACCTAGCGATCAACCAACTCGCCTTTCTGCCCAAACGCGCCGCTCTGCCGGTGGCCAAGCTCTTAAAGAGCGGTGTCGCGGCCGCTAAAGAAAGAGGCTTGGGTGATGATCTTTGGATTAGCCAAGTTCTTACTGACCAGGGCCCGGCTCTCAAACGTCGTTTGATTAATTCGCGTGGCCGTTCCAGTCAGCTCAAAAAGTTTACAACCCACATTGTTCTGACACTTTCAGACGTCAAGCAAAAAACTAGAAATCCGAAGCACCAAATTCGAAACAAATCCAAATGACTAAAACAGTAACAATCCGAATGGTAGTTTCGAATTTCGAATTTCTGATTTCGAATTTCCGAGCGAAGAGAGGTTAAGATGGGTCAAAAGATTAATCCACGTAGCAATCGACTCCCCCTGACACGTGATTGGCAATCGCGCTGGTTTTCTGAACGAGACTACGCGGCCAGGCTTCTGGAAGATCTCAAGGTTCGAGATGCGCTCGACAAGCGTTTTGGGCGGACGGCGGCCGTCGGTAAAATAGAAATTAAACGTACTATTGGCGGACAAATCCATATCATTTTACATACGGCTAAACCCGGATTGATTATTGGTCGGGCTGGTTCTGGCTTGGCCGAAATACGCGCCTCTCTCGAATCGCTTCTAGGCCTCGATAAACAGCCAGACGTAAAGAAAACCACTGGCCACCGGGCGGGCCAAACCGATGGCAGTAAGCTAAAAATTGACGTCATCGAAATTAAAACACCCGAACTCTGGGCCCAGCTCGTTGCCGAAACGATCGCCAGCCAAATTGAGCGACGGATTAGCCACCGACGCGCCATCCGCCAAGCCTCGGAACGAGTTTTGCAGGCCGGGGCCAAAGGAATTAAGATTACGGCTTCGGGCCGCCTCGGTGGTGTGGAGATCTCCCGCACCGAAAAGTTTACCCATGGTTCGGTGCCACTTTCCACTTTTCGGGCGGATATTGACTACGGTTTAGCGGAAGCCCAAACCACCTTTGGCACCATTGGCGTGAAAGTCTGGATTCATCGCGGCCTCTACGTCGATCACACGCTCGACGACGAGCAGTAAGAAATTGCAAAGGACCTACTATGCTCTTGCCTAAAAAAATGAAATATCGGAAGCATCATCGCGGTCGCATGAGTGGACTTTCGTTTCGGGGTAGCCGTCTCGATTTTGGCGAGTTTGGGCTTAAAAGTCTCGAACGCGGCTGGGTGAGCGCTCGCGAAATCGAAGCCGCTCGTCGCGCCATGACCCGCTATATCCGCCGTGGCGGTCAAGTTTGGATTCGCATTTTTCCGGATAAAGCGGTAACTAAACAACCAGCCGAAACGCGCATGGGTGGTGGCAAAGGGGCGGTCGACCATTTTGTGGCGGTTGTTCGTCCCGGGCAAATGGTTTTTGAATTAGCCGGCGTCCCGCTAGAGACTGCCCGTGAGGCGCTTCGTCTCGCGGCCCATAAACTATCTGTCAAAACCCTTTTTCTGACAAAGGAGAACCGATGAAACGCCGTGACTTACTCACCGAATTGCGTGCCAAAGATCAGACCTCCCTGGTTGCTGATTTGAAAGCGGCTGAAAAAAAATTACTCGAACTTCAGTTCGGCGTAACCTTAAGGAAAATTAAAAAAACTGATGAAATTCGGGCAACTCGAAAATTAATTGCTCGTCTCCAGACCTTACTTCGAGAGCATCTGACCCGTCAGATCCTTGAACAAATACAGCTAGTCACCGCTGCCGCGGTAAAGGAGTAACAATGCCCCGCCGTCGCTTGATTGGAACCATTACTTCTGTTAAAATGGCCGAGACTGCTCTCGTGACGATTGAAACAATGCGACGCCATCCGCTTTATGGCAAACGCTATCGTCTTAACACGAGTTTTGTCGCCCACAACCCTGCCAACACGTATGTGCTTGGCGATCAGGTTGAAATTGAAGAACATCGACCGTTCTCCAAAACTAAGCATTGGTTGATTCGTCGCCGTCTGGTAGCAGCCACGGCGCCCGCCACCGAAATTGCCAGTGAAGAAGATATCTTAGCGGCAGTTAACGACACGGCTGATCAAAAAGAAGTAAAGCCGAACGAAACCCCAGAAGAAGTTAAGGAAACCGAGGCTCTATGATTCAACAGTATTCCCGATTTTCCGTCGCCGACAATACCGGTGCGCGTCAAGTGATGTGTATCCGCGTTCTGGGTGGAGCCGCTCAAGATCGAGCGACACTTGGGGATATTATTATTGGGACGGTCAAAGCTGCCACCCCGCAAGCGACGGTTAAGAAAAAGAGTGTTGTTCGGGCGGTTATTGTTCGAACGCGGGCGGCCAACGGACGAATAGACGGCAGCTATATCCGTTTTGATGATAATGCTGTTGTTTTGATTAATGCTGACGGTTCTCCTCGTGGCACCCGTGTCTTTGGGCCGGTGGCCCGTGAAATCCGCGATCGCGGCTATGTCAAAATTGCCTCGCTTGCTCCCGAAGTTCTGTAGATTATTGAGGTATTGCATGCTACTTAAAGTCAAAAAAGGTGACACCGTTCAAATGCTCGCCGGCAAAGATCGCGGTAAGCGTGGGCTGGTCGCTCGAGTTTTTCCTCGCGCCGATCGCCTCATTGTTGATGGCTTGAATATCGTTAAAAAACACCGACGGGCCCGTAAATCCACCGCGCCGTCCGGTATTATTGCGGTGGCCGCCCCTGTCCCAATCGCTCGAGTGATGGTCGTTTGTCCTCATTGTTCAAAACCGACCCGCGTGGCCATGCGCATCGAGAGCGATGGTTCACGCCACCGAATCTGCAAACATTGCCACGAGTCGCTGGCTGGGAAGGAGTCATAATGGATCGTCTGCGTAGCGTCTATCAACAAGCCCTCCCAGAGCTTGCCAAAGAGCTCGGTTTAGCGAATGTTATGGCCGTTCCTCGGGTTCGTAAAGTTACGATCAATGTCGGTTTAAATGAACATCGTCACGATGAAAAAAAGATTGCCCGAGTATTTGGCGTGCTTGGCACAATTGCTGGTCAAAAACCGAATATTCGCCGTTCAAAAAAAGCGATTGCCAGTTTTAAGCTCCGAGCGAATGAGCCGGTTGGTCTCGCCTTGACCTTACGGGGTAATCGGATGTATGATTTCCTCGAACGGTTTATCCGGATTGTTTTGCCGCGCGTTCGCGACTTTCGGGGTATTTCACCTAAAAGTTTCGACAGGAGCGGTAATCTTACGGTTGGCCTCAAAGATCTTTCGGTCTTTCCCGAGATTGCCTATGAAAATCTCGATGTTGTTCGAGGTTTAGAAGTCACGCTTGTTTTGAATGCCCGCTCGGCTGCCCGGGGCGCGAAAGTTTTAGCCGCGCTTGGTTTTCCGTTAATTAAGAGTTAAGGCTAAAGGATATATATGGGTAAAACCGCTTGGATTGCCAAAAATAATATGAAGCCCAAGTTCAAAGTTCGACACCGCAATCGCTGTGGCCAATGTGCGCGGCCGCGCGGCTATATGCGTAAGTTTGGCTTGTGCCGCATATGTTTTCGTAAATATGCTTCAGCCGGCCAAGTGCCGGGTGTATTTAAGGCTTCCTGGTAGTGTGAGGAGTAAATAATGGATACCCTGGCTAATCTCCTAACCAAGGTTCGAAACGCTTACGCCGTTGCAAAAGAAGAGATCACGGCGCCGGTTTCGAAGAGTAACCTCGCGGTTTTGAAAGTCCTCGTTCGCGAGGGTTATCTTAGCTCTGTCACTATCGAACCAGGTACCGAAGAAGCCCGCGAACATCTGAAAATTGTTTTGAAATACGACCACCGCACCCCGGTTGTGGGTCGCATCCGTCGCCTGTCTAAACCGGGCCGTCGGGTCTATGCTTCAGTCAGTCAGATCCCACGTCCCAAGGGCGGCTATGGCACAATTATTCTCTCGACTCCAGAGGGTATTTTAGCTGATCGTGACGCGAAAAAACTGGGTATTGGTGGCGAGCTTATTTGTGAAGTTATCAGGGGCGAGGGTCTATGAGCCGGATTGGCCAAAAACCCGTTCCGGTTCCCGCTGGCGTGACTCTCGAAATGACGGATACCGCCATTACAGTTAAAGGTCCGCGCGGATCACTCGATCAGCGCCTAGTGCCGACGATTTTAGTCACCATCTTGCCAACCGAAGTAACTGTTAAGCCTAAACACGTCACCCGCCAAACCAAAGCCCTGCATGGCCTCTATCGTCAGTTGATCAGTAATATGATCACGGGTGTTTCCGAAGGCTATACTCGTCGCTTGGAGATGAAAGGGACAGGTTATCGGGCTGAAGTTTCCGGTAATGACCTGGTCTTGTCTGTTGGTTTTTCTCATCCGGTCAGAATTACGGCGCCGGCTGGCATTAGCTTTAACGTTGAAAAAAATACTTCGATTTTTGTCGAGGGAATTGATCGGCAACTGGTTGGTGAAACATCGGCCAAGATTCGTCAAGTTCGTAAACCTGAACCCTACAAAGGTAAAGGTATTCGTTATAGCGACGAAGTGATTCGTCTAAAACCCGGTAAGGCCGCCAAATCCGCTTCTGCCTAAACGAAGGAGTCTCTAATGTCCGTTAGAATTCTGACAATGCAACCTCGAGTCCGTCGTCATCGGCGCTTGCGCGCCCGACTGGCTGGTACGAGCCAGCGGCCACGCCTGGCAGTCTTCCGTAGCCTGCGTCATATTAGCGCCCAATTGATTGATGATACGCTTGGAGAGACGCTTCTTTTCGCTAGTGACAGTGAACTGACAAAAAAGGCTAAGCAGACCAAAAGTGAACAAGCTAACGCCGTGGGAGCGCTGATTGCGGAAAAAGCCAGCGTCAAGAAGATAACCACCATTGTTTTTGATCGGGGTGGTTATCGCTATCATGGACGCATTAAATCGCTCGCCGAGGGCGCCCGTGCCGGTGGACTACTCTTTTAAGGAGTTAAACTATGGCTGACTTTCATCTGGACGACAAACCAAAAAGTGAATTCGAAGAACGAGTCGTTTCAGTCGACCGAGTTTCTTATACGGTGGCTGGTGGCCGACGGCTTCGCTTTCGTGCTCTGGTAGTAGTTGGTAACCGAGCCGGCAAGGTCGGGATGGGTGTTGCAAAAGCCGGTGAAGTCGCGGCGGCTATTCAAAAAGCGGTCACGGCGGCTAAGAAGAGCTTGATCACCGCGCCCATTATTAATGACACCATTCCCCATAGTATCAATGTTTCCTTCGGCAGCGCGCGGATCCTCCTCAAACCCGCTCCTGCCGGCACTTCGGTTATCGCCGGGGGTTCAGTGCGAGCGGTGATTGAACTGGCCGGTATCAAGAATATCAGTTCCAAAGTTTTAGGGAGTAATAACAAGATCAATAACGTTACGGCGACGCTTCGGGCCCTTGAAAAGCTGCGCTTAACTGGTAGCGCGCGTTCCCATCCGACAATAAAAGCGGCCAGTGAGATAGAAACCGTGGCTGCTGAAACCGTGGCTGACGGAACTACCCCAGAAGCTCTACCTGAACCAATCACAAAAACGAAAGCTCGGGCTAAAAAAACACCAAGGGGAACTAATGAAGTTGCATGAGTTGACCGCTCCGGTCCGCAAAACAAAGCGCCGCGTTGGCCGTGGCCTTTCGGCTGGTCAGGGTAAAACCGCTGGTCGCGGTACCAAAGGCCAACGCGCCCGCACCGGTTTTAAGTTGCCACGCCGCTTTGAAGGTGGTCAAAGTCCATTTATCATGCGTCTGCCTAAAAAGCGCGGCTTCCGCTCGGTGCATAAAAAAGCCGTGACTGTTCAGATTAACCAGGTCTTAATCGCTATTCCCAAGGGTCGCATCACCCCCGGCGCGCTCCTGAAAGCCGGCCTTATCAACAAGCAAGAAAAACATCACGGCCTCTTTAAGTTGGTGGGAAAAACCGAACAATTGCGAGCCCTGAACTGGTCCAAACAAATTAAACTCACGAAAAAGCTCTTGAATGAGCTAGCCAAAATAACTCCCCAAAAAACCGCCTTAGATGTCTGAAATCTGGTTCTACGTTTTTTTGAGAACAACTATTTGACGGCCGACGAGTTGATCTGGCCGAGCATAGGTCACGATTGGCGTTCGCCTGCCCTCTGTCGCCGGATGCATCAGCCAAGCTTCTGGAATAACAGATTGAATCTGCCAACCCATTTTTTCGGCTGCCTCGACAACCGGTAAAGCCGTTTCGGGGTCGCGAAGTATAGGATAGGCTAAAACACAACGTTCACCCTGGTTAAGTAAGCCGAAAAGGGCCTCCAGCCAGTTTGTATAACGTGTCATAAGGGGTAAGAAGCGTTCTTTTCGGGCGGTAGGTGTCAGCCTGACTAAGTCTGGCGGCCCCAAATCGGCCTCCGATACGATTCCCAGTGGAGCCTCGGTCCTAATCTGCTGCTCCTGCAAACTCTCCACCGAGCTCTGGATGAGGCGAATCGTTCCTATTTTTGTGGCAAAGTGAACTTGTAACCAATCAAGATTGGCCTTGGTGGCAGCTAGAGCTAGTTCGTTGCGATCACTGCCGAGCACGTGTTTATGCCCTAGAAGCAAGGCTTCTTGGAGGACAGTTCCTACCCCGCAAAATGGATCAAGGATTGTCGTTTCGGGTGTGAACTGACCAAGATTAATCATCATGCGGGCTAATTTAGGTGGCAGCATCCCACGGCGTGGATCACGGGCTGGCCGGTCAAAATCGCGAACGCTCCAACTTTTCCAGGCTTGAACCGTGATCGTTTCACCGATGACGATCGCCTCGCTTGTCCAAACTATCAGATACTCCCGTCCACGGCCCAATAGCTGATCGCGAACCAAGACGCTTGGCAGTTGCGTTTCGCTCCCACTGACAAAACGGACGGCACCACCGCTATTTTTGACTTGACGTTTAACGAATAGGCCGAGCTGATCTCGGTCTTGTTTTGACCAGTGTCCATCGATAAAGCTGATCCCGAAATCGCGGATTGGCCGACGATGGAGGTCTTGGTATAAACTCAAACCGAGCTCATTTCTGGTTGCCGTCAGGGGTAGCTTGGCTAAGATTCGACCAATTTTAATAACACCGCCAAGTCGGTCTTGAAGTTCTGGCGGGTCAACTTCTTTTTCGAACTGAATAAGGGCCGTTTGCGCCGAGCCATCTTTAAGCTGCCCCAGAGGGGCGACAACGGCCGCCAATTCCGCCAGAGCCAGACGTCGTTCCCGACCTAATTGAAAGAGGAGAGTTTCTGACATATTTATCTATTGATATTGATATTAACAGATTTTAAGCAAAGTTTTTGTGATCTGAATACAGAACTTGGAGTTTATAATATCTCTCTTAGACACACAACCCCTAATAGCTCTTTGGCAAAAGGAATCGGGGTTCTATCAGCAGACTCATTTTATAACAAATAGCTAAACATCAGAGTAAAAGAGAACCGTCCCCAATTTAAGAGTTTAAGAGAACCGTCCCCAATTTCGTCCCCAATTTCCAATTTCTAAAATCGTACAGTATCACGTGCTGTTAATTATTTGGCTGGCTGATCCCCTTGAGCCGTCGTTTGATCTCAGGTAGGGTCAGTCGTTCTTCACGCTTGAGCCGGTTAATCTCCTTGACCTGTTCAATCGTATCGGGAGCGAACAGCCGATAGCCACCTGGTGAGTAGTCAGCAACATCGAGCAGACCTTGCTGACTCCAAAAGCGAATCGTACTGAAGTGTTCGCCGGTTCGCTCCGCAACTTCGCCAATTTTGAGTAACCCTGCCTTGACTGGTTCGCTGCTGGGCTCATCCTCAAGCTCAAGCGGCGGATTGGCAGCTTGCAGGTACATATCGAGCGAGGTGTCGATGGCCTCATAGATCAGGATGTAATAGTCTCCAAGATCGCCCGTCGTCTGGGCCTTTTCGAGTGAAGTGAGGTACTTGCGCCTATCTTCCTTGTGAATCACGGCTGGCGGGAGCCCAACTTGCATGAGCAGGAGGTTCATCAAGAGGCGAGCCGTCCGGCCGTTGCCGTCGGTGTGCGGGTGAATTGAGACGTATTTGAAGTGCGCATCAGCCGCAATCGTAGCGATGTGGTCGGTCCTCGCACCGGTCAGCCAGGCAAAGAACGTATCCATGAGTTCCGGCACATTGAGCGGATTCGGCAGGATGACATTCGCCCCAGTGATGCGCACCGCTACGCTTCGGTAGCGGCCAGCGTTGGTGTCGTCGATATTCTTCAAAATGTGGCGGTGGATGTCGAGCACATCGCTCTGGGTGAGGGCCATTCGTTCGGGCTTCGTTTTGGCTAGTTCTTTGACGTAGTCATAGGCCGCGGCATGATTCACCGCTTCCTGGATCTCCTGCAGGCTTTTCCCTTCCACGGCGATGTGTTTCTCAACGACCAACGCTGTTTCTTGCCTGGTGAGCGTATTACCCTCAATCGCGTTTGAGGTGTAGGTCAGTTCAATCTTGTACCACTCCTCCAGGTTTTTGACTAAATCAACTGGCAACGGTTCGAAGACCGCTAGTTCTTTTCGCTTGGCATCGATTGTTTTGAGCAGGGTGTTCATAGATAAAAGTCTAAAGTCTAACGTTAGAGTTGTCAATACTCTGTAGGAAGATGCGAGTCTGAAACTCGTGGTGCCAAACAAGCAGCTCATGCACATCTTTAATATCACGGATCTGTATAAGATCTTTGACTTCGCCAAGACGGTCGAGGAAGCCGTCGCGAGCAAACGAATTTAGGACTCTATTTCGACGGAGCTATTCTCCCGGCTGCCTGATCGCGTCAGGCACGTACTCGCTAATGAAAGTGGCAGGTACCCAATTACGCAGACTATGTGTCTAGTTTATTGGGTACCTGCCAACCTTTGACTTCCCTGATTCCTCTTGCTAGGATGAGCACAATTATGTTTGCCAATTTGAAAAAAATCTGGCTCCTTCGCGATCTGCGTGGCCGTATCCTCATGACCATTGCTCTGCTGGCCATTTATCGGATACTTTCGCATATTCCCCTGCCAGGTGTCAACGAGACCGAGCTTCGTAATTTCTTTACGAATAACGATCTCTTCAATCTGATTGATCTTTTCTCGGGCGGAGGACTCCGCAACTTCTCTATCGTTCTCGTTGGAGTGAGCCCGTACATCACCAGTTCGATTATTTTTCAACTTTTAACGATTGTGGTCCCTTCTCTGGAGCAGCTTCAAAAAGAAGGTGAGTATGGCCGACAAAAGATTACCCAGTACACCCGTCTGGCGACAATCCCCTTGGGGATAATTCAGACTTTCGGCACTCTTCTGCTCCTAAAGAGTCAAGGTGTTATTTCTTCTTGGTCAGCGTTCGACCTAGTGACGATGCTTTTGGTGGCCACAGCGGGCACGCTTCTCCTGATGTGGCTGGGTGAACTTATTTCCGAAAGCGGTTTAGGCAATGGTATCTCTTTAATTATTGCGGTCGGCATTTTGGCGCGCTTACCAGCCAGTATCAAAAATACGGTGGATTTAATGGGTATCCGGATTTTTGATGGTCGCCTCAACTTTGACGACTTTCGACCTGAACAAGCCCTA
>JBBTZN010000051.1:0-6005 GCA_038061355.1 Patescibacteria group bacterium
ACTATAAAGCAAATGTAACGATTGGCAATGTAGGGATTGCAAAAAATGACAATTTGGCCTAGCTTAGGGCGCGATACAGTTTGAAGGGACCTTACACAATGAGCGCAGTTCTAGTTGAGACCTTTCCTAACCGTGATTTTCGACATGTCGTTTCCGTGAGCTTGGGGTCGGCGAAGCGAAACCCCTCCTTCGAGACCAACCTGCTCGGCCAGAAGTTTTTGATTGAGCGAGTGGCACCAGGCGACTACTTCGCTGCTCAAGAGCTGTTCGAAGCGCTGGATGGCAAGGTTGATGCCTTTGGGCTGGGCGGCATCGACCTTTACATCACCGGCCCGACCAAGCGGTTCGAGTTGGTTCAGGCTCGGCGACTGATCGAAAACGTTCGCCTCACTCCGGTGGTCGACGGAACGGGCATCAAAAATACCCTCGAGGCGCGCGTCATTCGGCAATTGGTCGAGAGAAATTTGTTTCCGATTCGCGGCCAAGAGGTCTTTGTCACCTGTGGCATGGATCGGCCAGGCATGGCGCGCGCGCTTTTTGAGGCTGGCGGGAAAATGACTTTCGGCGATCTGATCCTGACCCTCAAAATAGACGAGCCGATTACCAGTCTCGAGGTACTCGAGGCGCGCGCAGAGAAGTTGCTGCCGGCCATCGCTAGGCTGCCGATTGGCGAGCTCTACCGGATCGGTAAAAGGCAGGACGAACCGCCAGACCTGACCTTTCGCCAGTATTTCGACACGGCAGACATCATCGCCGGCGATTTCCACTTTATCCTCGGCTATGCGCCGATGGAGTTACCTGACAAGATTATCATCACCAACACGGTGACTCCTGAAAATATTGAGGATCTCCGTCGTCGGGGCGTTGGCTGGCTAGTAACTACTACCCCTGATATGGGTGGTCGGAGCTTCGGTACCAACGTGCTCGAAGCGGTCTTCGTCGCTCTACTCGGCGCCCTTGATGGTCTCGCATCGGAGGACATCGATCCCCTGCGCGACTACCCTCCACTCATCGAAAGACTCAATCTCCAGCCGCGCATTGAGCGGCTGGACTGACTATACTTCACACAGTAGTCCTCCACGTCATTGCGAGCCTCAGCGAAGTCACCGTCGCAGCGGGATCCCGCCAAAGGCGGTGACAATCTAGTAAGATCGCCACGGCTGCGGCCTCCCTCCAGAGGCGGGCAGGCGCGATGACGGCTTGATTTCTGTTAATAAAGTAGATTCCACCCCGCGGCCGAGCAAGTCTACTTGCCCGGCCGTCGCTATTTCAGACATCTTTCAAAATCCCAATCAGCTCTTATTCTCATGTTCTTAAGAACATGAGAATAAGAGCGCTTCTAGCGAATGGTCGCTTTCAGTTTTTCTACTAGTCGCGTGGTAACCTTTTTAATGGCTTCGGTAATTTTTTCTTCATTAAGAGTATGGTCGGGGTGTTCAAAAAGGAGGTGAAAGGCCAGGCTGTGCGTGCCGCTTGGCAATTTGCCGCCACTAAACTGATCAAAAAGCTCAATATCCACAAGATTGGGAATACCATTAAGGACAGCACTCACCTTCTTTGGGGATATATTTTGGTCAACTAAGATGGCGATGTCACGTAAGACCGGTTGAAAACGAGAAGGAATACGTACAGCTAGCGGCTTGATGTGGGTTTTGAGAGGCTGTTCTAGTTGGCTTAAATTATTCAAAACAACTTCAACCGGCGACTCAAGTATCGTCACAGGTCGACGAATTTTAAACCCTTTAGCAACGCCTTCGGTTAATGTCACGCCAGGTTTATCAAGAAAGGAGAGACTGTGTGGTTTTGTACCAGTCCAAGCTAAGGTGATAGCGATAATTTCGCCCCCGTTTTTGGTTGCCGAAGGCTTTCCCGACGCGTTGGTCGGGATCTGCGACCAAACGGTTCCAACTTCAAAAAGCTTGAGCTCGGGGAAAACGGGGTTCTTCGCAATCGCTTTAGCTAGACTGACGAGCAAAGTGCAACGGAGAAAGGCCGCTTCTTCGCTCACCGGGTTGGCTAGACGAATAACACTTTCTGAATTATCGTCTATTTCGAGCATTTTGAGCTCATTGCTTGAGAGAAAGGAACTGCCAATGTGCTCGGTCCAACCGGACGCGACCAACTGGTCTTTGAGCGCTTCGATTTTTTGCCAGGTTTGGTGGTCAGGTATTTCTGGGAGCGTAACTTGAGACAAAATCTCGCGGGGTAAGTTATCCAGGCCTATAATACGCCCGACTTCTTCGGCTAGATCTTCAGGGATACTCACATCATGACGCCAGGTTGGCACGGTTACGACTCTATCTTCAAAGGTAAAACCTAGGCGCCCGAGAATGTCTTGAGCTTCTTGGTGGCTGATTTTTGTGCCCAGACGACGATTGATAGAGTCTTTGGGTAGTGTGAGAGTGGTTTGTTTGGGCACAGCGCCGCTGACGGTTAACGAGCCGACTTTTGCTTGGCAGATAGTTTGGATAAGTTCTGCGGCTCGATGAGAAACTACTTCAGCCATCGCTGGGTCAGTCCCCCGTTCAAAACGATAGGCGGCAGTTGAGGTTAAACCGAGGCGACGACGCGTGCGACGAATTGAAACTGGGTCAAAATTGGCCGCCTCGAGCAGTACCCGCGTTGAGGCTTCGGTGACGCTGCTAGCTTTACCACCCATGATGCCAGCCAGAGCGATCGGTCCAGTTTTGTCAGCGATCACCAAGTCGTCTTTGGTTAGCTGATATGTCTGACCGTCCAGTAACTCGATCGATTCCTGGTCACCCGCTCGGCGAACCGTAACTGTTCCTTGAACTTTGTCGCCGTCAAAGGCGTGGAGCGGCACGCCCAGCTCTTCCATAACATAATTGGTAATATCGACGACGGGATGATACTGGCCATGGCCAACTGCCGTCAGACGACCCTCGATTAGGCTGGGTAAATGGGTGCTGAACTTCCCCTCCAGATAACGGGCCGTATAGATGGAGCAACCGGCCGGATCTTCGATCTGGACCAGGGGAGTTTCTTTTAGATTAACAATAGGTTGGTTCGTAGGCGTAATAAATTTTACTTGCCAGCGAGCCGCAAGATCACGGGCTAGACCAAGAACCGAGACGGCATCGCCGCGGTTTGGGGTAAGAGCAACGTCAAAAACAGCTTCTTTATCCGCCGCTTGGAATGGTTGGCCGATAGTCGACGAATCAGGCAGAATAAGAATACCGCTGTGGTCATCGCTTAGGCCCAACTCATCAGCCGCACAAATCATGCCATCGGAAACAACTCCCCGAACCGCTCGCTCAACAATTTCCAACCCCTTAGGTAGTTTAGCTCCGGGCAAGGCCACTGGCACGAGCTGGCCAACTTCGATATTTGGGGCACCACAAACAATCGTTCGGATTCTATCACCAGTGTCGACTGTCGTGACCTGCACCCGATCAGCCTGCGGATGAGGACTGATAGTGAGGATTTTGCCGACGACCACGCCGGTAAAATCATCTTGAATAATTGCCTCGACTTCGTGGCCAAGCGACTCGAGCTCGGCCGCGATCGACTCGTTTGAACGGTCACCGAGATCGATAAATTCATTAAGCCATGATCTCACAAGTTTCATTGGGCGCTCCCAGGAAATTGCTTCAGAAAACGGTAGTCACCGCTATAGAGCCAGCGAATTTCATGCAGATGATAACGAATCATCATCAGACGGTCGACCCCAAAACCGAAGGCAAAGCCTTGCCAAATTTCCGGGTCAAGACCCATCTCTCGAATAACATGGGGGTGAATCAGGCCGGCACCAGCCATCTCTAGCCAATGGTCGCGAAAATTGACAGACATTTCTAGACTCGGTTCAGTAAAAGGGAAAAATGACGGGCGAAAACGAACCGTTGTTTGCTTGCCGAAATAAGCACGGGCAAAAACTTCGAGTGTCTCGAGCAAATTGGCCATGGTAATACCTTTATCAACGACAAAACCTTCGAGGTGAAAAAAATCGATAGCGTGGGTGGCATCAGAGCGTTCGTTGCGGTAAACGCGGCCCGGCACGATGTAGCGGCCCGGTGGCTTAAAACGTTCAATGGCCCGAATTTGGACGGGAGAAGTGTGAGTTCGCATGAGGCGAGCGTTACCGCCCACATCAGATGGCTGATCAACCCAAAGGGTATCTTGCATATCACGGGTCGGGTGATTGGGAGTGAAATTAAGGCGATCAAAATTATAGCTCGCCGTCTCGAGCTCGGGTCCACTGGCCACCTGAAAACCGAGTTTGGCAAAAATAGCGACGCACTCGCGCATGGTCCAGGTTAAGGGGTGAAGATGACCATTGTTTGGCATGACTACCTCAAAGTTATTGGTGGACGGACTTGAAAAGAGAGTTCAATTAAAATAAGGGCGACCAGCAGAAGGACGCCATCCCACCAGGTAAGAACCTGATAACCCGAGAGGGCAAGGAGGAAGGTACCCGCCAGCGCAATAAGGCTGCTTTGGCGTAAAATTGGCCAGTGGTGTGAGGGGTAAATGGTTTGATCGCGGCGCCAACGCCAGCCGTAGCCAGCTAAAACACTCGCCCCGAGAAGAAACAGAAACAGGCCGGCATAGAGCGAGGCCAGTATAAAACCATCGGCCACTGGGGCCTCTATCCCGGCCTGGCTGGTGGGAAGGTAACTGGTCGTGATCGCCCCAAAAACACCAAAACCCAGTAGACCAATCACGAGCCAGGTAAAGGTAATTTGACTCATTTTCATGACGCTCTTGACTCCTTATCAAGCTCGGCAAGCGTCGCTTCAAGACTGTCGAAAACTTCGGGTTGGGTTTCGAGATGAAACTGAAACTCGGGTATACGCCGCAGATTTAAGGTTTTGCCGAGTTGGCTACGGTAGTGGTAGGCGCGCTCTTTGAGCTTGGCTGGAAGATCGGCTGGTTGTTGTTCGTCGGGGTTAATGAGGGCTAAAAAGACGTGAGATTTTGATAAATCGCGTATCGTGTCGACAGAAACAACAACAAGCATGCCGAGCTCTTCGGCATCCTCTTCAATAAGCTGGCTTAGTTTTTGACCGAGCAGTTCGTTAATTTTGGCCATACGATCAGGTGTTGGCATAGATTTACTCTAACTCGAGAACCTTCATCTATCAAGAGAGATACTTAGACGAAGTATCGCAATCACCATTTATATAGTTGTCATTCCCGCCCGAGAGCGGAAATCTAGGTTAAAGTATTTATCTGGATCCCCGATCAGGTTTCACTGCGGCGAACCAGTCGGGGATGACAAACCAACAGTGTATCG
Organism: Patescibacteria group bacterium; assembly: GCA_038061355.1. Classification (GTDB taxonomy): domain Bacteria; phylum Patescibacteriota; class UBA1384; order JBBTZN01; family JBBTZN01; genus JBBTZN01. Next base: position 5,255 of record JBBTZN010000051.1, read on the forward strand.
GACCGATTATAAACTTTTATCAACGAGCTTAACTGGCAGGCGTTATGTAGGTTTTACTGGCGATTTAGGTAATAAAAAACAGCGCCGACCGCGCTGCTCAACTTTTTTGACTATGTATCAATTATACACGACAGTTATCCCCATGTCAAATTTTTTAGGTTTTTTAGATTCAAAAAGCGAATAAACACCGAACGAAGTGCGCTGGATTCCCGCTGTCGATTTCGTCCCGGTGGACACCGGGACGAATCGGCGCTGGAATTACGAAGAGGTTAGCAAAAGGCCCGGGTGCTTCCATGCACTCGGGCCTTTGCGGGATACTTTTCCCTTCCTTTTAGGGGGGCGGGACGTCGATCAGCCAATCCTTTCGTTTGGCGAAGAGCCGAAGGCGAAGCAAGAGGTTTTCCTGTGACTTCCAGGTCACGCGGAAAATCATCTTGACCTCGAAGTGGAGCTGGCGCGGCGTGAGCCGCGTGATCAGGAACCACTGGGCCGCCATGCGGACCAGAAATTCCTGATGTAGCTGCGTCGCTGGCGGAAAGGTATTTTCGAAAAAAGACCTGTCCGTCAGGTAACGCCAGAGTTGGGCGTCACGGTTGCTGGCCCAGCCCTCCCAGGCCTTGGCGACATGGTCGTGGGAGACCAACAACTGGTCCTCCCGCTTCTGCTCCTTCAACGTGGCCAACATGCCGTCCAGGGCGTTGTAGACCGCCACGTGACCCACATAGCGGTTCTTAAGCAGCGGCATCAGCGG
>JBBTZN010000051.1:6105-9482 GCA_038061355.1 Patescibacteria group bacterium
CCATTCTCGAGCCCCATCCAGAGGTCATTGACCAGGAGGTGCCCAAGGATGATCGAACCCCGACAGCGGAGTTTCAAGCCCTCGACGATGCGGCGTTTGCTGCTGGTGGTGACGAGCTCCTCGCTCTCGGCCGCAGTCTCGATTCCGAGAAAGGCGTTGAGCAGGGGCTCATGGCGGTAGCGCTTGTAAACCTCTTGCGCCGTCAGGTAGTGAACCTGACAGGGGCCAAAAGTCCGCACCCAGCTCGCCGGGATGAGGGGAAGATTGGCCGCCAGGAATTCGACCAACGGATCGCAGTCGAACCAGACGGTCAACTCCTTCTCGACGCGAGCAGCATCGAGCCCGTTCTCCATCGCCAGTCGCACCGAGCGACTTTTTCCGTCGAGGCAGGTATAGAGGACTTGGCCCACCTCCGCCCGGAGCGGGTGGCTCGCGATCTCGGTGTAGCCCCGACACTCGTCGTGGCTAATCAGATAACTCCGCAGCCCGTAGAGACTGGCCACAACGCCGAGCATGGCGAAGAGGATCTTCCCCTTGTGGCGCCAGACCGACGGCGTCAGCTCGATGAGGTAGAGAAGCACGACACTGATGAACGCGCTCTCTTTCAGGTTAAGCGGCGTGAACTTCGCGACCACAAGCGCGAACGCGCTCATGATGATGACGATGAATGGTCGCTGGACGAGCATGACGAAGGGCAGAAGCCCCAGGCGAAAGACACGGCCAACGTACAGGGCCAGGTTGTCAAGATTCATTAGAGAAAGGCCTCCTTCAGAATTTCGGGATTAGGTCAGACCCTAACAGAATATACGTATTTTGTCAACAATTAGCAGGTTAAAAATGTAAAATAGCTTTTTAGCTTCTTAGCTAATTAGCTTTCACTAAACACAAATCCCTCGAAAATCGAGGGTTTTGTGAATCTGATCGCTATTTTCTATTCGCTGATCGCTATACTTAACGTTTGGCCCATTGAGGGGCGCGGCGGGCGCGCTTGAGACCCGGTTTCTTCCGTTCTTTTTCACGAGGATCGCGACGGAGAAAGTTAGCTTTTTTAAGGGCTTGACGCCATTCGCCGTTGATAGTCAAAAGGGCGCGGGCGACACCGAGGCGCATGGCCTCGCGTTGGCTTTCTTTACCACCACCGCGAACTTTAACAGTGACATTCCACTTACCAGCTTCACCAACGAGCTCAAACGGGGCGAAAATCAGACTATCGCTGGGCATTTCTTTATCGTTAATCAGTAAGGCACCGTTGCCACCAGGGTGGATACGGACGCGCGCAACCGACGTTTTGCGTCGACCGGTGCCATAAATATAGCGCAAGGCGCGACTTTTGGGCTTGACAGGCGCCGCGATCTTTTCGGCTTCGACCATAACTTCTTTAGTTTGGGCTAGTTCTTTATCAGCTTTAGCGGCCATGGTTGGCTCCTTCTTCATGGGCATGAATCGTCAGGCGCTTAAGCCAAACGGCCCGGAGACGATTTTTGGGAAGCATCCCAGCCACGGCGCGCTCGATAACTTCGCCAGGATTGGTTTGCATTAAATCTTTAGTTGTCTTGGTCTTTAAGTGCCCCAAGTAACCAGTGTGATGATAGTAGGCCTTCTGGTCGAGTTTATTGCCCGTCAATTTCAAAGCCTGGGCGTTAATCACAATCACCGTATCGCCCTGGTCGAGGTGGTGAACAAAAGATGGCTTGGTTTTACCTCGCAGCAAATCAGCAATTTTCGTTGCCAATCGCCCCAAGGGAATACCGGTCGCATCTAACCGGTGGGTCACAATAACGTGTTCGGGAGACATATTAGTCTTCATGCTGACGCTCCCTTTCGGCGGACAGTCACCTTGGCTTTGGGTCGGCGCAAGCTAGGTAGGCCGCGCTTCTTTGAGGGTAGTGCCGCTGTTTTCGCTTCAGCCATTTTCGCCACTTCTTTTTTGGTATCGGCAATAAGCTCAACCAACACAAGCGGGGCATTATCACCAACGCGATTACCAAGTCGAACCGTACGGGTAAAACCGCTGGTTCGATCAAAGTAACGCGGCACGAGAATTTCGTTTAACTTTTTGGCGGCCAGTGGATCAGCCAGCCAGGCTCGAACGCGGCGAAGATTGGCCAGCCCGGCTTTTTTTGAGGCCACAATCACCCGATCGGTAAAACGGCGCAGTTCTTTGGCTTTGGCCTGCGTGGTTTGAACCCGTTCGTAAAGCAGGAGAGAGGTGGTCATATTTCGGACCATCCACTCGCGATGGGCTTTCTTGCGACTCAATTCTTTCATTGCCATTTTGACCTCTATTTAGGTTCTTAGGTTATTAGTCTGTAGGTTCTTAGGATTTTTTGGCTTTTTTCACGATTTCTTTTTTATCGGTCTTAGGATTTTTTCTTCTTTGGCTTCAGTGGGAACTTTTTTAACTTTGGGAGCTGGCTTCTCGGTGACTGCAGCTCCAATATCATGATCAGCCTTTTTCGCTCGAGCCTTTTTGGGGGCAGTTTCGGTTGCAACTTCGAGTTCCGTTATAATTTGGGCGTGCTCCAGAAGAATTTGGGCAGCCTGACGAAGGGCCTCACGCGGATGAATCGTGCCATCGGTGGTGATGTCAAGTGTCAGCTTATCAAAGTTAGTCTTATCACCAACGCGGGTATTTTCGACTTCGTAGTGGACTTTTTTAACGGGTGAAAAAATCGAGTCGACGCTAATCGTACCCAAAGCGCGCTGTTCGTGGCGCTTTTGTTCAGTGGGCACATAGCCTCTGCCACGCTCGATCATAATATCAAGACTTAATTTACCCTGTTTATCGAGAGTCGCAAGGTAATGTTCAGGGTCAACAATCGTCACTGAAGAGTTACCCGTAAAATCTTTAGCCCGAACTTCGCCTGGCCCTTTGGCCTCGAGGTGAATGGTAGCTGGCTCGTCGGTATGGAGTTTGATCCGCAGTGTCTTAAGATTCAAAATCAATTCCACGACGTCTTCATGCATGCCGGGCAGGGTCGTAAATTCGTGGGTGGCGCCTTCGATCTGAACGGTCGAAATCGCCGACCCAGCAAGTGACGAAAAGAGAACCCGACGCAGCGAGTTACCGAGCGTCACACCATAGCCCGGCGAAAGAGGTTCGATAATATAACTGCCAGCGCGATCATCTTCGTTCACCGTTTCAATTTTCATGAGGGCTGTCTCGGGGAGGGTATAAATCATAATTTGCTCCTTGTGGAGAGAATTCGGATCCGAAACGGTAGCTCAATCCCTGGCCATCATTCCGTGCCCGAATAGTTCTCTACTTATTTAGCGGCTGTAATACTCAACAATCATTTGTTCGTCGATTTCGGTGGCGATATCTTCCCGATTCGGGAAAGCAAGCACTGACCCGCCAGTTTTACTGTCATTGAGCT
>JBBTZN010000052.1:0-1389 GCA_038061355.1 Patescibacteria group bacterium
CTAGTTAATGAATTTGTTTAGTGAGCTAGATTGTATTATTTTTTAGCTTTGAGAGAGAGGTGGTAATACTCCAAAGCCTGACGAGCGTGACCCTCGTCGGCATGAAGGGCAGCCACAATTTTGAGCTCATCAAGAAGCTCGCCTTGAGTGAGAGGCATAACCGTTGCAATTTCGACTGCAGCAACTGATTGTATTTCTAAAACTGATTGTTGATTAATCATTCTGTGCTCCGTAAGATTCCGCGCAGTTGTTGCGACCCTTCATCAATCCACCTCCTTTCCTGTCATATTCGCACGCATTGGCGCGGGCAGAGTTGATGAAAAATCGTATGACGACTTAGGTACTTCCCCCGTTCCTCCTCCGAGGTTAACGGATACCTCCTCGGAGGTGGTTCCCGAGAAGTGCGTAAGTCCTACTTATGATAGTGAAGCGAGCAAATCATCCCAGACACTCGCGAGCTTAGACGGTTATTGGCTTTGATCGCCGCCGCCAGCTCGCTGTGCCCATGATGATTTGTGCTCACTTACCTGTCGCCAGGACAATTAATCTCGTTTTTTCAGGTTGACAATTTCGACAGTATCACATCAGACAATAGTTGTCAATAGCTGTTGACATAATATCTTAATCAGCATCGAAGTAACGACGCGCGTTTACCTCCAAACCAGGTTTGAACCGCGATTGAACAAACCTGGTTTGATCTCGAGATTATGTTGAATAGCTTTAAAGCTAATGGAATACGTAGAGCTATCATCGCTTAGTCAATTAAATATGACAAATAAGTACTTAACTTCTTTCTTAAAGGTGAAAATCAGGCTTGACACAAAATAAATTGTCTGCTACACTTTTGGTGTCAATGATCGGATGGTAAACTTGATCGCTGACAAAATCCCTTAGGACTTGAACCCTTCCGGCCCGGGGTTGGAGAACAATTAAACCCAGGTTGGAATGGTTATGAGTTTCAAACAGGGGTGGGGTCTTCAACTATTTTTTGGCCTTTGTGCCCGCAGACCCGACACCGCTGTTTAGAGACTCCTTGTCCTCTCCACCGTCGATTTGGTTGAAACTTTCAACAAGTATGTTGACTACTTGTTGAGAATTAACCGGTTGTCGGCGGAGAAAGAAAGGAGTGATCTTGTGAAAACTCATGGAGGAGTTGGAACTGGAGGTGGCGGAGGCTAAGCTCGACATCTCCGAACTCCGAACACAGGCTTTCTAAATTGGCGGAGAACGCCGCCTTAATAGGAAGCCCTCACCCTCGAGGGGTGGCCGCATCAATAACACCTAGGCTTCGGCTTACGTGTAGGGTGCGCTCACCCCTCATTATGTTTTTATAATAGACCTCTTTCAAAACCCCCTCCGTTTTAGCTCAAAATTATAGATCCCAGAAAT